>NZ_VOPZ01000010.1 GCF_010470665.1 Desulfovibrio sp. JC022
TCGTGACCCAAACAAAGTGATACTCAATTTTGTACTTCGTATGACTGCCTCTGCGGTATTCCATACGGAGAATATAAAGCAACTACTAGCTGAAAGCTACCCGGCTGAAGCCGGGGGATTTAACCTTAGAGGCGGACGATTAAAATGAGCTTCAAGAAGACCCTTTCCGTGCTTTGCGCAGGTACTGCCCTGCTTCTGTCCATGTCCACCATGTGCATGGCTGCTGACGACTACAAACTGACCCTTAAACTGAGTCACGTTTTCAGCCCCGCTGAGCAGCTTTCCAAATCCATGGACGCTGTGGCCGAGTCCATCCACGAAAAAACCGACGGCGCAATCAACATCCAGACTTTCCCGCAGGCCCAGCTGCCCGCATACAAGGAAGGCGTGGAGCAGGTTGTTCGCGGAGCTAAATTCATCTCCGTAGAAGATCCCTCTTTCATCGGTGACTATGTTCCCGATTTCAAAGCCCTTTACGCTCCCATGCTTTACCGCAGCTTTGACGAATACGTGACTCTCACCCAGTCCGACCTCGTTAAGAAAATGAAAGCTGAAGCTGAGAAACAGGGCATCAAGATTCTTGCTCTCGACTACATCTACGGTTTCCGTAACCTTATCACCCAGAAAGTCATCAAGACTCCTGCTGATCTCAAGGGCATGAAAATCCGTACCCCCGGTTCCAAATCCTACATCGACACCCTCACCGCCATGGGCGCGGTTGCTACTCCCCTGCCTTGGGGCGAAACCCTCTCCGCAGTACAGCAGGGCGTTGTTGACGGTCTCGAAGGTTCCGAATTCACCAACATCGGCACCAAAGTGTACGAAGGCCCCACCAAAAACGTAGCCAACACCCGCCACATTCTCGGTACCTGCGGTGTGTACATCTCCACCAAGGTCTGGGAAAAGATTCCTGCTAAATACCAGAAGATCATCGAAGAAGAGTTCGCTGGTGGCGCAACTCACATGGTCAACCTGCTCAAGTCCCAGCACGGCGGCGTGGTCAAGGAACTGGAATCCTACGGCGTGAAATTCAATGAAGTTGACGGCGACGCTTTCCGCGCAGCCCTCAAGCCTCTCTACAAAGAACAGAAAGGCATGACTCCCGGTATCTACCAGACTATCTTCAAAGAACTCGACGCAATGAGATAAACAATAAATTCAGGGCATGGGCGTCACATCTCCCATGCCCTGCTTTTGGTGGTGAACAATGTCTACTACAGCATGCAGATTTATTTTTAAAAATTTCGACCTCCTGCTCAGCGGTTTTTTCCTGTGCATTACCGTTGCGGTGGTCATCGTCAATGTCGGGCTGCGCTACCTTTTCCAGGGCGGTCTTTTCTGGGCCGAAGAAGTAGCGACAACCGCATTCATCTGGTCCGTTTTCGTTGGATCAGCCGCTGCATACCGCTACAAAATGCATATCGGCATTGATATGATCAGCAAGATCGGCCCCAAAGTCTGGCGCAGATTCATTGCTGTGGTCATCGACCTCATGATGTTCATCATTAACGGTTACATCGTTTATCTCAGTGTTTTCTACATTCAGGCAAACAAGCTGAAACGCACACCCGTTCTCGATATTCCCGCCATTTACGTGAATCTGGCACTTACGGTCGGTTTCTCCTTGATTACTGTCTACGCACTGGCTTTCCTGTATCAGGATTTAGGAAAACTTTTCGGCAAACAGGCAGAAGAAGGAGAATAAACATGCTTACATTTCCCGTAACCATCGTAATGGCCCTGTATTTTACCAGTATCCCCATTGCCTTTGCCCTTTTGGCCGCAGGTCTCGCATATTTCACTTTCGGCGATGTCGGCACACCGCCGGACCTGATCCTGCAAAAGTTCATCACCTCCACCGCTTCCTTTCCTTTACTGGCCATTCCATTTTTCATCATGGCCGGAGAGATCATGAACTTTTCAGGAATCAGTGCCGCCCTCATGAAGATGGCAGAAGTACTGACCGGACACCTGCGCGGCGGTCTGGCTCAGGTCAACGTACTGCTCTCCACCCTCATGGGCGGAATTTCCGGATCAGCCAACGCGGATGCAGCCATGCAGTCCAAAATTATTGTCCCGCAGATGACCAAACGCGGGTACAGCGCGCCGTTTGCTACCGCCATCACCGCCGCATCATCTGCAATTGCCCCGGTAATCCCACCGGGTATCAACCTGATCATCTACGCTCTCATTGCACAGGTTTCAGTGGCAAAAATGTTCATCGGCGGTTACACTCCGGGGCTTCTCATGTGCCTTGGACTAATGCTCACCGTACATTTCATTGCCAAGAAAAGAGACTACAAGCCTTCCCGCGAAAAAATGGCTTCCGGCAAGGAAATATTCAAACAGTTTCGCGAATCCATCTGGGGACTTTTACTCCCGCTGGGCATCATCGCCGGTATTCGTTTCGGTGTATTTACCCCCACTGAAGCCGGAGCCATGGCCGTGCTGTTCTGTATCATCATCGGAGTTTTCTTTTATAAGCAACTGAGATGGGAGCATTTCCCCATCATCATGAAAAACACCATTCTGGGCACCAGCTCGGTTATGCTGATTGTTATCGCCGCCTCCGTATTCGGGCAGTACATGAGTTGGGAACGTATTCCCCATCAGCTGACCAAGAGCATTCTGGCTATCTCCGAATCCCCGTGGCTGATTCTGGTTGTGATCAACTTCCTGCTCCTGTTCCTCGGAATGTTCCTTGAAGGGGGAGCACTGCTGATCATCGTAGCCCCGCTGCTGGTTCCGCTGGTCAAAGGCATGGGCATCGACCTTATCCACTTTGGTCTGATCATGATCGTCAACATTATGATCGGAGGGATAACGCCGCCGTTCGGCTCAATGATGTTCACGACCTGCGCCATTACCGGATCAACTGTAGGCGAATTCTGCCGTGAGATCTGGCCGTTTATTCTGGCCCTGCTCATTGTTCTGGTAATCGTGACTTACATGCCCTCCGTGGTAATGTTTCTCCCCAACATCCTATAGTGGAGTTTGAAATGATACTCATCGGCCATCGGGGCTGTAAGTACCCCGGATATAACCAGAACACCATCCGTTCCTTTACCAAAGTAACCTCCGAAGGCGTTGCGGCCATTGAATTTGATGTCCAGCTAAGCGCAGACAAAGAACTGGTTATCGTTCACAATCTTGACCTTGAAGAGGTTTCAACCGGCAAAGGCGAGGTTTCCAGTACGGATTCAGCAACCCTGAAAAATCTCTTTGCCGGAGACCCCACACAAGGAGAGGACCGCATCCCCTTCCTTGCGGACGTTTTCGATTTCTTTGCTTCCTGTGCAGCGGACAAACGCCCGGCAATCCACATGGAACTGAAAGGGAATAATACCGGCAGAATGGCAGGAGAACTGTTCAATAAATATGTTGCCGCTGAAAAGCTTAGTATGTCCGACATGCTGGTCAGTTCCTTCAATTGGAAAGAGCTTGAAGCCATCCGCGAAGTCTGCCCTGAAGTTAAAGTTGCCCTGTTGGACGGGGCCATCCGCCGCAATCTCCTGCTGAAAAAAACAGGGCCGCAGGCAGAACAATACTTTGCCGAACTTTTCGCTTACGGTAACGAAGATTACATGCTGCCGCGCTTTCCTGTTTTGGCAGATAATCTGAAACTTCTTGATAGGATTTGCGCTGATCAACAAATCCACAGTCTGCTAAGTCAGGAACTGAAAGATTGCCTTAATGGTCGCTACTACACGGATGAACTGCTGGACAGTGCTGATTCCATGAAAGCCACTTCTATCAACCTCTGGTACCGCACTGTTGCGCCCGAATTCATCGAAAAGGCCCATGCACGGGGACTTGCCGTATTCGTGTACACCGCCAACCTTCCGGAAGAATGGACGGCCCTTGCCGATATGGGGATTGACGGTGTTTTCACTGATTTTTACGCAGAGGCCGCACGTACGCTGGCAGACTATAAAATTTAACCGGACATGGGGTTCAGGCAAGGGGCTTCCGGCTTCTGCCGGACCCCGGACCAACTCCATGCCATGACCAAAATATCTTCTCTTTTCTTCGACAAACTCGATTATCAACTATTGCAAATTGTTGATGATGTTCTCAAGCGCGGCCCTAAATCCCGCGCTTTCCGCTCCCTTTTTGTTGAGTACATGCATCCTCACGGGATCAAAGAGATGGCTGCGCCGCAAGGATTGCGCATTGCCTATGCAGTGATCAGCCTGCTGGGAAGTTTTGAGAACGGCATGGCCCACGACCGCTTGAAAGCTCTACGCTCTTTGCGCGATGAAGTATTCCTTTCCTCTTCCGGCTTCTACCGCAAAAATACCGCCCGGGTACTCCTGCAAATCATGAAAAAACTGGTCCGTCCGGGCAACAGTGAACTGAGCAGACTCAAACTGGCTCATGATTTTCGCATGGTCTCAGCAGGAAACCCGCGCAAGATCAGAAAAGAACTGGCAAAATATCATCTGGTAGAAATGCCCGAAGAATGGAACCAGTACGCTTTTGACCATCACGTACATGATGCCAACACCAAAGGAAGGAAATCACCCACCCACCTGATCATGGATGCGTGGATCAAGGGCATCCGCAAGCTCACGGTGGTTTACTACAACTACGTGCGCCCGCAGGTCATTGAGGAACTGCTTGAAGCAGGAAGCATACTGGACATTAAAGTCCGGGTAGGCATCGAGCTTTCTGCTCGTTTCAGGGATAAATACGTCCGCTTCACTTGGGAGCCGAATGTTCTTTCCGACAGTTCCAGCTACCAAAAGTTTCTTGAAAAAGAACGAGTGGTCAATTTATTTGAAGAAGGTCTGGAGGTCTCGCGTTACCAGCAGAAATATGTTTTCGACGTCCTCGCTGAATTCAATAACAACCACCGCAAGGCCCTAAGCAAACAACTGAGCTTGCAACTTCCCCTGCTGAATCAGGAAGAATTTATGGGTTTTGTAGGCACCGGACAACCGTCCATCCTGCATCTTGGACGTTTCATCCACAACAAACTTTCTATTTACGCTGAAAACAAATCCAATTGCGAAGCGGATGGAGACACAGCAGAAACAATAGAGACTGCTCTCACCCCGGAACAAAAAGAAAAACTTCACGGGCTGACTGTCAGGGCCATCATTGCTGAATATCTGATACCCGAGAAGAACCCGCATTTAAACGACCCGGCAAATCCGCATGCAGAGACAGAGCTTCCAATACTCCTGCGCTGCAACATCAATGAATTGATGACCCGTTTGCTACGCATTCACTCAAGCTCGAAATTCACCCTCAATCTGGCCAACCTCACTGCGCAGGATACACTGGAACTGCTTTATGACGGCGGGGGGATGATCACCCATATTGAGGCCTACAACCTGAAAGATGCCTGCAAGGAAATCACCGAAGGGGACAACTCTCTTGAGCAGCAGAATACCCAGCTCAGCGGACAGGAAAAGCACTATAAGCTCATCGGAAGATTGCAGAAAGCCCTCAACGAAGACAGCGTAATCACCCTGAAAAGTGCCATTCGCGAAATCATTTATGATTACGACGACCAACTGGAATGTTTAAAAAAAGAAAAGACAGCCGGTACGGTAAACTTCAGCATCATGCAGGAACGCAAGCCGGAGCTGGTGGCCATCCTTTCTGATCTGGAAAAATTTCATAAAATCTACCGCAAACGAAGCCTGAAATCACGCATTGGATCTGGCTCAACCGGACAAGCGGAACACCGACACGGCATGGGTTTTGTAGTTCTAGACACCCTCCCGGCACGGGCACGCAAACCCTTCTACCGCAACATTTGCGGCGAAGGAGGCACCCGTATCCCGGTCAGCGGTCTGATGACCAAAAGCATCAAAAGCAAGGTGGGGCGTTCTGGAAAAGGGCTCTCCCGTATTTCCGAAAACAACGACAAACGCTGGATAAAATGGAGCCTTGATTCCTTCAGGATTCACGCAGGAAAACCGGGCAATGTCGGCACCCTCGGCGGCCTGACCCTTCAGTCCGAAAACAACATGGACTGCAAGAAAGAAGCAGATACGCTCGATAAACCGTGGACCTACCTGAATACCAACATCAAAAATACCGCCAAGGTCCTGCTGGGCTTTATCCCCGCCTTCCTGACCTTTTACCTGACCAAGGACTGGTGGCTGCTGTCCTATTTCGGGGCGGTAATCTGGTTTGCCATCACCGGATCACGGAATATTATCCAATCGGTCCTCGGCGGCGGAGGTTTACGCCGTTCTCCCTTACTGCCGTGGAACTCGCTGGTCAGCTGGAGCCGCATTTCCGACTCTCTGCTCTACACCGGATTCTCGGTACCCCTGCTGGATTATCTGGTCAAAACCCTGCTGCTGGACAACACCTTCGGAATAACCACCGCCACCGATCCCATACTGCTCTATTCAGTAATGGGACTGGCTAACGGTATTTATCTTTCCAGCCACAATGCCATCCGAGGACTGCCCAAGGGAGCCACTGTGGGCAACTTTTTCAGGTCCATTCTCGCCATTCCCGTAGCCGTAGCCTTAAGCGGACTGATCGGGGCCTCGCTGGGCATGGCCGGAATCCCGGACGCATCAGGAATCTTGCAGAAATGGGCTGCGATCATCTCTAAATTCGCATCAGACGGGGTTGCGGCCTTTATCGAAGGACTCGCCGACAGGCAGGCCAACATCAAAGCCAGACTTACCGGATACAAAACCAAAATAGCCCAGCTCTTTTCGGTTTTCTCCAGACTGGACCTCATGTTCCCCGAAGAAGACGTGCTTGAGATGCTCCAGACCCCTAAAATGATGATACGGACCCTTGGTAAGGAAGCGCAGGACCTTGAAAGACTGATCATCGTAAACGCCCTTGATCTCATGTACTTCTGGCTTTATCAGCCGCGTTCACGAAAAGCATTGGCCATTGTTATGCAAAACATGTCCCGTGAGGAATGGCTCATCTTCTACCGTTCACAGCTGATTCTGAAACGGCACAAAGAGATCAGTCAGGTCTTTGTGGACGGTCTGGTGGGCAAGCATTTCTCCAAGGCCCTTGCTTTTTATCTGGACCAATCCCCGCAATACTTGGCCGATATGGAGAAACTGGGCAAGAAAAGAAATTCGTAACGGGGGCAGGCAGCCTCCGCTTCTCAGAGTATGGATATAAAAAACTCTTTTTCAAGCTCTCAAGACTTGCCCCACCGGCAACAACAGGATAGGCAATGCTGCATCACGTGACACCCAAAAACGTCTTGCAAATCCCATGAGCGAATCGATTCATACCCATTGCCCCAAGCTGGCAGCACAACTCAGCACCCCCATTACCATTGGCGGAAAAACCATCCCCAACCGGTTATGGCTGGCCCCCATGGCCGGATTGACCCATAGTGCTTTTCGGCAGGTTCTCGCCCACTATGGGTCCTGCGGCCTGGCCTTTACGGAAATGTGCAACGCCAAGGCTGTTCCAACAGAAAACCCCAGAATATCCCCGGTATTTCGATGGCACGAGTGGGAACTACCCAGCCTGGTATGTCAATTGGTAGGTGCTACACCAGTAGAGTTGGTGATTGCAGCAAAACGCGTGGAGCGCGAAGGTTTTTTTGGCGTGGATATCAACATGGGATGCTCTGCGCGGGGAATGATCAAACGCGAAGCAGGAGCTGTCCTTCTCAAAACACCGGACAAAGCCGTGGCCTTGGTGGAAGCAGTTCGAAAAGCTGTGTCCATTCCTGTTTTTGTCAAATTCCGCACCGGCTGGTCCAAGGATATCGGTCCGGCAGTGGCTCTGGCCAAAAAGCTTGAAACAGCAGGAGCTGATTGCCTTGTCTTCCACCCGCGAGTGGCCCCGGACAAGCGCACCCGCCCCCCCGTGATTGACAACATCCGCTTCATCAAGGAAGCGGTTTCAATTCCAGTCTTAGGCAATGGCAATGTGACAACCCCGCAGAGCTGCCGGAATATGCTGGATACAACAGGCTGCGACGGAGTCTCCATAGGCCGTATGGCTATAGCGCGCCCATGGCTCTTTGCACAGTGGACAGAAGGCTACACGCCCGGTGACACAATTTTTGAGGATTACATCCTGCGTATGGCAACAGCATTGGAGCAGGAATTTGATCCTGTCCGGGCAATCAAACGATTTCGGATGTTCATGCCTTATTTTGCAGCCAACTTCCGATTTGGGCACAGCCTGCTGGCCACATTTTCCACGGCGAAAACCATAGAGGATGTCCGCCGATTGACCAAAGAACACATCAGGCCGGACATGCTTTTGAGCCAGTCTCCCAATATGAATTTGTACAATCTTTAAACCAGAAGACCTCACTTATAAAGCGGTAACTTCATAACCGCTACAGCACCTCCACCGGGCGGGGATAAAAATTCAAGGCTGCCGTTATTCTTTTTGATTATGCTTGAGGAAATGGAAAGGCCAAGCCCGGTCCCGCCACTGTCACGTTTGGTGGTAAAAAACGGGTCCTCGATATGACGCAGATTCTCTTCCGGGATGCCGTGTCCATTATCTTTTACGATGATCATGGCCTGCGCATCTTTATTGTTCTCATCCCGCTCCGTGTTCACAGAGATGGATAAATGGCTGTCTTCCTCTGACATAGCCTCGCAACTGTTGACTATGAGGTTCATAAGCACCTGAATGAGCCGCTGCGGGTTACCTTCCACCACCGGACCCTTTTCAGGTAGCGTAAGTTCGAAATGACGAACAGACTTTTTGATCTTATGCCGCACAAAGGTCAAAGCCCCGCGCACTATATTGTTGAGCTCCACAAGCTCGCGGGCATCTTCACTGTCCTGCCTTGAATAGTCCTTAAGCTGGGAGACTATGTCCTTGATGCGCCCCGCTCCTTCAATCATTTCGCCTAGCAGGTAAGGAAACTGTTCGCGCAATTCGGAATATTCCAACCCTCCAAGAACAAAATCACCGTGCTCGTCACTGTATTCATCAAGAATCTCCTGCGCATCATTCCAGACATCACGCAATGTGGGCAGATTCAAGGTCAGGTAGCTGTTGGGATTATTGATTTCGTGGGCCACCCCGGCCACAAGAACGCCGAGCGAGGCCATTTTCTCAGCCTGCACCATCTGCTGGCGGCGGCGGTCATTTTCCTTTCGCGTAGAAATATCGGTGAGCTTGCCCTCCACATAAAGGGTGTGCCCTTCTTCATCTTTTTCGCAGCGGGCATTGAATTCAACCCAGATGGATGTGCCGTCCTTACGGAACATGCGCGTCTCGAAGTCCTTGACCAGCTCCTGATCGCGCAGGATAGCCATGACCGTATCCCGCTCAACCGGGTCGCAATAAAGCTGACTGCTGATGTCGAGGATAGACTCCATGAGATCTTCCGGGCTGGCATACCCCAGAATTCGAGCCATCTCCTGATTGGCCTCTATGAATCTTCCTTTTGCCGTAGAGCGGAAAATTCCTTCGAGAGCCTTGTCAAAAATTGCCCGGTACTTACGGCCCTCCTCTTCTATTTCGCTCCATTCGGTAATGTCATGGGCTGCCACCGATCCGGCAACGATCACCCCATTTTCAAAAACCGGAACATAGGTATTTTCATAGAAACGGGTTTCACCTTTGCGACGCTTATATTCCCTTTTCAGGATATACGACTCGCCTCTTAGAACCCGGTCAAAATGGCCCCGTGCGGACTCACGGTCCTGATCATTGGGAAATATATCCAGAATATTCATTCCGGGCCGGATGGTCACACCCCAATTGTGCTTGATGAATTCAAAATGGGCCTGATTGTAGGTTATGTAACGATACTGCGGATCAAATGAAAACTGCATCAAATTGCGAGGGGCATCAATGAGTGTCCGCAACTGCTTTATTTCTTTACGTAAACGGCTGTTCTGCTCTGCGAGAAGACTGATCTTTTCCTTTAAGTGCTTTGTCTCTGACCCCATAATGAATCCGTCAGTTATCGTTATTTTCCCGTTTCATATTATTCAGCCTCTTATTCAAGGCCTGCCGGGAAATTCCAAGGCTCTCGGCTGCTACGGACTGGCTGTTGTCAGCACGGCGCATAGCTTCAAGGGTCAATTCCTCACACGCTTCCTTTAGAGTGGGCAATACGGCCCCGAATGCAATTTTCTGCCCTGCCGGAACAGGCTGGGAAGGATCAGCAGCCACAGAGGAGACTTTCCCAATATGCCTTTGCAACCGTTCAATGTTCAGGCTCTTACCCTCGGTACAGCTGACCGCATCCATAATCAGAAATTGGAGTTCACGCACATTGCCGGGGAAATTATAACCCATGAGCAGATTGATCAACTCCGCAGGCACATCTGGTCTGGAGCGTTTTTCGGCTTTACAATACTCGTTTATAAAATGATCCACCAACAACGGCAGATCTTCCCTGCGTTCCCGCAGTGGCGGAATGTGAATGTGGTGGGCTTTGAGCCTGTAATAAAGATCGCTACGGAACTTGTCGCTCTCGTTCAGTTCTTCGGGATCGATGTTGGTGGCGGCGATGATACGGGCATCGGTCTTGCGGGTCAGGTCCGAGCCGATAGCCATGTATTCCCGTTCCTGAACCAACCTCAACAATTTCAACTGCGAAGCATGGGCCAAGTCTCCTATTTCATCGAGGAAAAGGGTTCCCCCCGCGGCATTGACCACCAATCCCGGACGGGCCTTATCCGCCCCGGTAAAGGCTCCTTTCTTATGTCCGAAAAGGGTATCGGCAAAGATATTATCATCAAGTCCGGCCACGTTGACCGGAACAAATTCCCCGGCACGTCCGCTGGCTTTATGCACGGCACTGGCCACTAGTTCCTTGCCCACCCCGGATTCCCCGGTAATCAACACCGGTTGGGACGATTCGGCAATGGCCTCGATGTATTTGAAGATGGAACGCATGGCCGCGTTTGCAGTGACTATATTCTCAAAAATTTCAGGAAGTTCTAGACGATCATCAAAAAACCGGGAACGCAGGGTGGTGTTTTCCCTTTTAAGCTCCCTGATTTGAATCGCGTGTCTGATCCCCGAAACCAACGAACTTTTATCGTAAGTTTTGACGAAGAAATCAAAGGCCCCCAGCTTGACACACTGCACAGCAGTTTCAACCTGACTCATGCCGGTTATAACCAGAATGGGGATATCCGCATGTTTTGAGGTGACCAGTCTGATCAAATCTTCCCCTGAAACATGAGGCATAGCTAGATCTGCCGCAATAACTTCCACTTCAGTGGTTTCAAGGATTGATTCCACTTCGCGGCTGTCGTTACAGCACAAGATATTGTTTATGCCCGCAGACTTGAGGGCAAGAGAGAAGGAGCGGGTCCATGTTTCCTCGTCATCAACAAGGAGCACAGGATTTTTAGGAAATAAGGTTTTGTTCATCCAGATGCCTCCGGCGGCTCTCCGAGGGGCACCCTGCCGGGGGCCGCCTCCAGCGGGGCCAAAGAACCCTTTAAAAAGGGTTCTCTGGACTCTCCCAAACTTTTTTAATAGGGCTTCGCCGCTTTGGATGCTAAATTGTCGTTGGTAAAATGTTATTTAATATTTATCTAATATTACTCATAAGTGCGCTCATCCACAAGGGGGACAGCGTCATCTTTGATGGCATCATTGTCTGCAAGGATTTCCATGACCGGACGCAGCTTGATCTTATCCTGAAAGGCGGGGATAAACGCTTTCTCGTCCAGCTGACCTTCAAGAACCATCTTGAGGGTCAATTTGTCTTTGCCGCCCTCGTTGCTGACAACTATCTGGTGTTTTGCAATAGCCGGAAAATCCCGGATAACTTCAGCGACTTGAGATGGATAGACAAACTGGCCCTTGACTTTTGCGGTATCGTCGGCGCGGCCGAGAATTCCCGCCAGTTTAGGCGCGGTACGTCCGCACCCGCACGGCTCGTCCACCATGCGTGAAAGGTCCCCGGTAGCGAATCTGACCAGCGGATAGGAAAGGGTGTAGGGAGTGACAACCACTTCACCGATCTCGCCCATAGGCAGCGGTTCCCCGGTCTTGGGATCACATATTTCCACATAGCAGCGACTGGAAACATGCATGCCGCCAAGTTCAAGGCACTCGTAGGAGATGCAACCCAGATCAGCAGTTCCGTACCCCTGACGGACCTTCATGCCGAAGGCTTCTTCCACTTCATTGCGCAGGGATTCGGGCAGTATCTCCGCAGCCACAAAGGCCACATCGAGATTAAAATCCTTTTTCAGGTCCAGCCCCTCAGCCTGTGCTTTTTCGGCAATAACTTTCAGGTAGCTGGTCATGCCTACAAATCCGGTTACGGGCAGGCTGGTCAAAAGCTGCATCTGCACCGGGGTATTGCCCGGTCCCGCAGGAATCACCGCACACCCGATTTCGCGCAAAGGCTGCTCAAGCATAAGCCCCGCGGGAGTCAGGTGATAGCTAAAAGTCATCTGCACCAGATCGCCTTCACGGAAACCTGCGGCGTAAAAACCTTCAGTCCAGCCCCAGTAGTCAGCTTCACGACCTTCGGGATCGAAAATGGGACCGGGAGACTGATAAATCCTGCTCAACTCACCCGGTTTGGCGGTGAGCAGCCAGTCGAGCCCCTTTTCCTGCTGCAGAGAAATTAAGTCTTTCTTGCGCAGGACTGGAATTTTACTGAAAGATTCAAGGTCGGTAATATCAGCAGCAGAAATCCCCGCCGCATCCATACGCGATTTAAATTCTTTTGAAGATTCAGCCGCTTTTTCGATAACGGCTTTAATTTTAGTCAGCTGCCTTTCTGACCGAGCTTCAGGAGCATCTTTCTCATAATCATTAAATAGTCCGTTATATCTATCCACCATCTCACCTCATAAAAATTAATTAATCAGATTAATCATCGCAAAATGTTTCGAAACAAACGGCGAAGCCCCGATAAAAAAGTTTGGGATTCTTAAACCCTTTCCAAAGGGTTTAAGGCCCCCGGCAGGGACCGCCGGTAGGCTCTTATCCCAACCAGCGTTTGCGACGGCGGTAATGTTTTACGTCGCGATAGCTTCGTTTTTCTCCGCCATGGGACAGGCCGAGATAAAATTCCTGCACATCAGGATTGTGAAGCAATTCCTCGCCCTTGCCATCCATAACAATGCGCCCATTCTCCATGATGTAGCCGTAATCCGCCAAAGACAGGGCCATGCGGGCATTCTGTTCAACCAACAATACGGTTACCCCTTCCTGCTTGTTGATTTTCTTGACGATATCAAAAATTTCCTCGACCAGAAGAGGCGCAAGGCCCAGTGACGGCTCATCGAGAAGCAAAAGCCTGGGGTTGGCCATTACCGCACGGCCGATAGCCAGCATCTGCTGCTCTCCGCCGGACATATAGCCCGCCAGCTGTGAACGACGCTCTTTCAGCCTTGGGAAATATGTGTACACCTTTTCAAGATTGTCGGAAAAGTATTTGGCGGGCTGGGTGTAGGCACCGCAACGCAGGTTTTCTTCCACATTGAGATCCTCAAAAATGCGCCGCCCTTCCATGACCTGAAAAACTCCTTTACGGACCATTTTTTCCGGACTCTGGATGTTTACCGGCTTGTCTTCATAAAGGATGGTGCCGGATGTGGCTTTACCGTCCTCGCCCTCCAGCAGGCCGGAAATGGCCTTGAGGGTTGTGGATTTCCCGGCCCCGTTCGCGCCCAGCAAAGTAGTGATGGACCCTTTCTCCACATTGAGACTCAGACCTTTGAGCACCAGCACCACGTCATTGTAGACGACTTCGAGGTTTTGAACGTTCAGCAGACTCATAAATAAATCCTATTTACCCAGCCATTTGTCGTCTCGGGGCAGGGAGACTGTTTCGAGGAATTCGAGTTTACCGTCTTTTACGGTACAGACGTTAACAGCCATGCTCGGACGGTGGTCTCCGGGGAAGTAACTTATAGCCGGGGCCAGTCCCATGGGATCGTAATCGCGCATACTCTCTAAGGCTTCTTTGATGGACTGACCGGTTACCTTGCCATTTGCGGCGGCCTGCTTCATGCCCTCGACCATGACCATGGTAGAGACAAAACCACGCAGATAATGGGTCATCTTAGGCTGGCCCTTGGTCTGCTCTTCAATCATCTTCATGCCGGGAACGTCCTGACCGTAAACAGCTGCGGCCTGCATACCAAAATTGCCTTCACAGGCCGCACCGGCCATCTTGGCAAGGTTCTCATCGTTACCCCAGATATTGACCAAAAACTTACCGTTAAAGCCGAGCTTCTTGGCATCCTTCATCATGACAGCAGTGGAGGGAGTGGTACCGCCCACCCAGACGAAATCGGGATTCTGCCTTTTGAGAGCTAAAAGCTGCGGGGTCGCGTCCATGGCTTTCAGGCCGAGAACCTCATCTCCGGTAATCTCAAATCCCAACTCTTTTGCATATTCCTTCATGGCCTTGAGGGGCACATGACCATACGGCTTGTCAGGGTAGACGAATGCCAGCCTCGGGGCACGGTCTTCCTTCCAGCTGTCCTTGATATATTTCAACCCGGCACGGCCTTGGGTGGAATAGTCGGGAGCGATAGTGAAATTGTAGGGAGCCTTTTTCGGGTCCATGAGATGTGCGGAATAGGATGCGGAAAACACCGGGATACGGTCACGGGAAACAAAACGCACCAGAGCTTCGGTGTCACCGGTTCCCCAGCCCTGCAAAGCTACTATACCCTGTGATTTAAAACGTTTGTATGCGGCAAGAGCCTGCTGCACATTATAGGCGTAGTCCACCTGAATAAGCTTGATATCTTCGCCGTTAACGCCACCATTGGCATTGACATAAGCAATGCAGTCCTTCACGCCCTGAGCGTAAGGAACACCAACGCTGGAAGTAGGTCCGGTAAGGTCGGACAGTACACCGACTTTCAGGGTCGCAAAGGCTGTTGAACCTATCAGCAGGGTTACCATGAGGACCGTTAAGGTCAAAATTCTTTTAATCATTGTTCTCTCTCCTCTAAAGAATGACGGATTATTTTAAAGTGCTGCCTGCACGTTTTTGTTTAATAAGCAAAAGGATAAAGCTTCCAGTAAGCCTTGATCAGTTTCCACTTACGCACCAGCCCTTCGGGTTCGAAGATCAGGAAGAGCACGAGAGTCAGCCCGAAGACACCTTCCTTGAGCGGTGCTGCCATGGCACTTGCTTCCGGGGCCATGGTTTCAAGCATGGAAGTGGCGATATTGAGCACTTCGGGCAACAGAGTGATAAATATTGCGCCGAAGATGGAACCCAGCACCGAGCCCATGCCGCCGATGATGATCATCGCCAGATAGCTGATGGACAGCCCGATGGAGAACTGTTCCGGGGTGATGTACATGGTGTAGTAAGCCCAGAGTCCCCCGGCGATACCGGCCATGAATGAACTGGTGGCGAAAGCCTGCAACTTATATTGAAAAAGATTCACACCCACGTTCTCCGCCGACTGGTAAAAATCACGGATAGCCACAAAAGCGCGGCCCGAACGGGAACGCACGATGTTTGATACGCCGAGTACGCAGACGCTGGTGATGGCGAAAATGAGGTAAAACATCTTCTCATCGGTATCGAACATGAAACCGAAGATTTCCGGTGAATCAACAGGCATGCCGTTGGCTCCTCCGGTGAAGGATGTCCAATGCAGGAACACGTATTCCAGAATAAGCTGTGCTGCGAGTGTTGAGATGGCAAGATAAATCCCCTTCAGCCGCAGCGAAGGGATACCGAAGATCATCCCGGCAATTGCAGCCATGGCTCCACCGCCCAGCAGGCAGAAGAGGAAAGGCAGTCCTTTGGTTGCCAGAAAGGCACATCCGTAGGCCCCTACCCCCACAAAGGCTCCATGCCCCAGAGACATCTGCCCGCAAACCCCGGTGAGCAGGTTCAGGGAAACTGCGCCGATAACCGCGATCATGATCAGGTTCATTACCGATATGTAGTAGAAATCCAGTACGCAGGGCGCGGCCAGCATAGCCGCCATGAACAGCCCGAGACACGTTTTCTGAAACGTGGACGGAAAGAGCTGGTCTTCACTATTGTAAGTTGTAAAAAACAGTCCGCATTTCTGCATATTACACTCTCTCGATTTCTTTGGTGCCGAACAGCCCGTATGGCTTGACCATGAGGATGATGACCAGCACCACAAAGGATGCAACTTCCTTAAAGCCGCCGAGGTTCAGCAGATCGCGGGCAAGCCCTTCGCTGATATTCTCCAGCACACCGATGATGAGTCCGCCCAGAGCCGCTCCGAGCAGGGAGTCCAGTCCACCCAGAATAACCGCCGGGAAGACTTTCAAGCCGAGATGCCCGAGCTGGGAGTTGATGCCGTTGATGTTGCCGAGAATGATTCCGCCGATGGAGGAAACCACTGCGGCGATACACCATGACAGGGCAAAAATATTCTTGATACCGATGCCCATGGACTGCGCGGCCTGCTGGTCAAAAGCAGTGGCCCGCATGGCAATGCCCAGCGAGGAATACTTGAAGAACAGGGAGAAAACCGCAAATAGCAGCAGGCAAAGCACAAAGGCCGCAATATAAACCGGAGCAATGGGCAACCCGAAAACCATAATCGGCTCCTGCGGCAGGATGGGCGGAAAAACCCTGATCTGCGTTCCCCAGAAGACCTGCACCAGCGACTTGAGTATGGACGAAAGCCCGATAGTGACCATAACCACCGAAATGATCGGTTCCCCGATGAGTGGTCGCAGAACCATCCTCTCCACCAGTATTCCCAGTATGAGCGAGAAGACCAGTGTGATCAGGAACGAGAGCAGAAACGGCAGCTGGTACTGCACGGTCAGCGCGAAGCAGATGTACGCTCCGGCCATGACCATTTCACCCTGTGCAAAGTTAACCACCTTGGTGGCCTTGAAAATAATGACAAAACCAAGGGCCACCAGACTGTAGATGGAACCTACCACGAGGCCGTTGATTATGAGTTGGAGGTAATATTCCATTAGCGGGCCTCGCTGATTTCGCGGATGGCTATGGGGCCGGACATGGTCCGCTCCGAGCCGTCCTGATATTTGATACGGGCGGTGAGATTGATCTCCTTTGCACCGTTATAAAGAGCGTGGATGAGATCGCCGTAACGCTCGCCTATGATCTTACGGCGAATTTTGCGGGTACGGGTCAGTTCGCCGTCGTCCGCGTCCAGTTCTTTAAAGAGCAGGGCAAAACGCTTAACCGAAGTGCCGTCCTCCAGAGATTCATTGATTGATGCAACTTCTTCGCTGATAAGGTCGTAGAGATTGGGGTTGGAAGCCAGATCCTGATAGGTGGTGTAGGTCAGCTGCTGCTGTTCGGCCCAACGCCCGGCAATATCACTGTCCAGACAGATGATGGCGGTGATGTAGTCGCGATCCTGCCCGACGACCACCGCTTCCTGTACATAAGTGGAGAACTTGATCTTGTTCTCGATGAACTGCGGGGAGAAGCGGGCTCCGCTATTGAGGGTCATTACATCGGAAAGGCGGTCGATAATAACCAGCTGCCCGTTGTCCTTGAAATATCCGGCATCACCGGATTTGAGCCAGCCGTCTTCAATTGTTTCGGCAGTGGCTTCCTCATTTTTAAGGTAGCCTTTAAAGACAGCAGGACTTTTGGTCAGTACTTCGCCTTCTTCGGAAATCTTGATTTCGGTTTCCGGGATAGGTTCACCCACAGTATCAAAACTGACAGAGCCGTCCTTGTGGATACAGGAAATACCTGCCACTTCGGTCTGCCCGTAAATCTGCTTCAGGTTGATGCCCAGCGCATGAAAAAAGGTAAAGGTGTCCGGCCCCAGCGGTGCGCCCCCGGTAGACCCGCTGCGGATGCGCGAAAATCCCAGACGGTCCCTGAGAGCCCGGAACAAGCAGAGCTCAGCCAGCCAATAGCCGAACTTGTCCATGGCTGAGGGAGTCTGCCCGTGCAAGACCTTGTCAGCATAATTGATGCCCATGGGCAGAAACAGATTAAACAGCCAGCGTTTGAGCGGCGTGGTCTCCATTATACGGACACGGACTTTGGCAGCCATATTTTCCCAGACGCGGGGCGGAGAAAAAATGAGATGCGGGCCGATTTCGCGGATATTTTCCTGCACCGTATCCGGCTCTTCAGGAAAGTTTACGCAAAATCCGAAAAGCAGAGCCGAAGCCACAGCCATCATCTGTTCGCCCATCCATGCCAGCGGCAAAAAGGATACAAATTCATCGGATTCTTTTTTGGGATCGGAATCACCGAGGTTCCAGGCCATGGAAAGAAGATTCTCGTGGGTCAGCATGGCCAGCTTGGGACGTCCGGTGGAACCGGAGGTAGTGGCGATAATCGCGACATCTTCGGGAACAACTTCAGCGGTCCATTTTTCGAATTGATCAGCCTTAGCCTTGCCGAGCGACCTGATGTCATCAAAGGACATAAGTCCTTGCTCATCATAATCCACCAGCCCTTTGGGATCATGAGAAATTATGTATTTGAGGTCCGGGAGCTGGTCACGGATGGAGAGGATTTTGTCCACCTGCTCCTGATCCTCGGCAACCACGAGCCTCGCTTCAGAAAGAGTAAAAATATAACCGATTTCGTCCGCCGGAGAGTCCTGATAAAGTCCCACGGAATATCCGCCAATGCCCTGAATCGCCAGCTGAGCCCAAAGCCATTCAGGGCGGTTATCACCGATGATGACGATGGCATCGCCCTTCCCAAAACCCAATGACTTGAGTCCGGCGGCGAACTCGGATGTTATTTCAAGATACTGCTTATATGAAAACGACTGCCAGATGCCGAGATATTTCTCACGCATGGCCGTGCGGGTAGCCCGCTCGCGCCCGTTTTTGATCAGCAGTGCCGGAAGTGTTGTATTGTATGGACGGCTCATTTTACCTTCCTTGATAAAGCCCGCCCTCGTCTCCAAGGTAGGCACTAATAACTTTCTTGTTCTGCTGCACTTCATCGGGAGTTCCACAAGCGAGGATGCGACCGAAATCGAGCACCACCACGTGATCGGAAATATCCATGACCACCCCCATATCGTGTTCCACCAGAAATACTGAAATGCCCCACTCCTCATTGATGTCGAGAATGTAGCGGGCCATGTCTTCGGTCTCTTCGAGGTTCATGCCCGCCATGGGTTCGTCGAGAAGGAGCAGTTCAGGCTCGGCAGCCAGCGCGCGGCCCAACTCGACTTTTTTCTGAACCCCGTAAGGCAGGTGTCCGGCGGCCTGATGGCGGTAGGGGGAGAGCCCCAGAAAATCGATGATTTCCTCTACCCGCTCCCTGTGCGCGGATTCTTCCTTGCGGGCCTTGCCGAAGTAGAGAAGCGAGGACAATATACCGTAATTAATACGCGAATGACGCCCCACCATCAGGTTATCCAGTACGGAAAGTCCCCGGAACAGGGCAATGTTCTGAAAAGTACGGGCCATACCGAAATGGGTACGCTTGTTGGCCGGCGTACCAAGCATCTCATCCCCTTTAAGGGTAATGGAACCGGTGTCGGGAAAGTAACGCCCGGAAATACAATTGAGCATGCTGGTCTTGCCCGCGCCGTTGGGCCCGATGAGCGAGGTGATACTTCCCTTGCGCACTTCACAGTTCACCCTTGAGAGCGCGGCCACTCCTTTAAAGGTCAAGGTAACATCCTTGACCTCAAGCATAACCTGATCCATGGGGACCGGTTCACAGTCCGGTTTGAAAAAGGGGCTACTGCCATTCATCCCTGAAATCCTCCGGTCCTACGACATCGTAACCGTTCTTCTGCAAAACTGCGGCAACGGACGAGGGGTTCTCGGCATTAATCCGAATAACGACCATTCTGCGGGAATCGTGATTGAATGTTCCGGTGGAAATAATGGAATAGCCGAGCTCGTCAATGAGGCTGGAAACGTGCTTAAGCACGCCGGGGCGGTCTTCCACCTCGAAAACTATGCGTGAGCCGCCTTCAGCGAATCCCATTTCTTCAGCCAGGACATCGAGAATAACGTTGCGATTGATATAACCGAGAAGATTATTGTTAGCGTCCACCACCGCGAGTCCTGCCAGATTCTTGCGGCGCATGATCACCGCGGCTTCCTCGATTTCAGTTTCAGGGCTGACCGTGGTGATGTCTGTGCGCATAATCTTTTTAAGGGTCAGTTTGGAGAGCAGGTAGTTGATTTCGTGTTTATCCAGCCCGGTCATGGTTGAAGGCATGGCCGCGCTGATATCTTCCTTGCGCACATATCCCACCAGCTTGCTCTTATCCACGATAAGCAGCATCCAGAGCATATTGTCATCCATAAGGATGGAAGCATCTTCCGCCAGCGTATCCGGTGACTGCGGCATGAAGTCTTTCAACATCTTAAGCCCGACGTACATATATAAAAACCTCCTGAAACAAATATGGTTGGTTCTCTATTGAAAGGAACGTGCCAAAGGAGGTTGATAAATTTACTTCGCTAGTCATTAACGCAAATATTCATTTATTTAGGAGTGTTACAAAAACTGAAAATCGCAGAGGAATACAAAAAGACGCTGCTGAAAACAATTTATACAGACATGTAAAAATGTATTTTTAGCAACTTTTGTTGACAAAATTATATTGAGGCGGGGCAATAGCTACTTTTTTTGCGTAAGGAGCCGTTTCGCAACTTTAGTTGCAAGAGCAACTTTGGTTGCTATGCATTTCAATCAGCGTGATGCTGAAAATTCCCTTTTCAAATTCAGCAGAAGCAGACGATTTAAAACTGGCCGCACGACTCCGCCATTATCAGCACCAAAACCAAAAGCCCCACAATGAGATAACACATTGCCGGGCTTTACTTTTTCTTGGAACCAGCGATCGGAATTGATGGAAGAACCTATAGATGAGGGACTGTCTTTGAAAGATTAAGGTCGCCACACAAGAATTCAAACTTTTGGACTCAATGCCACAAGCCGCTCAATCTGCCCAAGAGAAATAAGATGGGCGTAAATAACTGCAAGATAGCCTTTATTCTTCAATTCAAGAAAGACATCATCCGGCAATTCATTCAAACGCTGTCCATTTACTCCGTAGATGCCTTGCAGGCTGTGCGGGCAGTTCTCCCCCGGAACTTTAATGTCCAAGGGTACTATTAATGATTTATCAGCAAGGTATGCGCTGAATTCAGTTGTTGCAGCCGCTGCCGCCTGCAATTCTCCCATGAACTGCATTATGTTGTTCAGGGTTGTGCTCTCTCTACCCTCTTCGTCAAACAAAGGCTCACCTGCACCGATATTCAGGAGTCCGCTGTCCTCGTCAAAAAGCAGTACCCATTTGTCCGGTTGGCCCTCAAAATACGAATATGAAAAAGGGTACTGACGGATGGAAGCGGGAACAAAAGGGACCAGCCACTTTCCCTCCCCATCCACAAAAAAATTCTGCCCAGGCTCAAATCCCAACATGACTCCGGGGTCAAATCCTCCGATGTCAGCGTTCTCGACAAATATAATCGGAAAAACCGAACAAGCCTGCACAAATTCAGCCAGCACCAAACGGGCAAAATGTGCACCTGCCGCAAAATCCATATTTTCGGGAGTCCTGATTTTGTACGCTGCATGTTCATTTTTATTTAAGGGCACCATTTTCATATATATTCCTCTCTTATCTTAAAACCCGGTTTCCCTGATCAACACCGCAGCCACATAACGGAAAAATCGTCCTGCAAAACTTGCTTTTTCACCCTCAAGACGCAAAGCTCCCCCGCTCACCCAGACAGGTGAAATTATCTGAGCATCCGACTGCAACTCAATCCTATAAGTTGCTGATTCCGGAACAAGTTTCCCTAGCTCTCCCGGACGGGCCGAGATTGCTCCGCCATGGATTGTAGCAAGCATCCGGTCATCAAGCGTGTCAACCGGGACAGGGTCAATTGAGGTGACATGCACAGGAATCCATTTCCAACTCCCTGTATCAGCCAGAAAAGTTCCTCGGGCACCTAATCGAATCCTGCCCAATTCTCTTTCCTCTACATATGCCTCAAACCGGGTGCCCTCCTCTGTTGAAACGGCACCTAGCTTCGTTTTAATAGAAATCCATTGTCCCGTACGGAGAGGCTCAGAAACAGAATACTTTCCACTGAAAGGAGCTTTAATTACCAGCTGCTCCAACTGCTTATTGATTCCAAACAACTGAGAATCCACTTCGGAAAGCTGTTGTTGAAGCACATTAATTGATTCCAGCTCCCTAACAGACCCTGCACTGCGCTTGATCAATTTTTGTAACAAATGACAGCGGGCATTAAGGACACGCTTACGTGTCTCAAGTTCAGGGGATCTCATACGCAGCAAAGTCTGCCCTGACTGAACAGACTCTCCCGGCTAGACCAGCACTTCTGAAACAAGACCTGTGCTTTTGGGATAAATACGCTGAAACTTATCCGTTTTCAGTACGGCGGGAAGGTTCAAAGTCGTCTGCCATGGAACAAATATAAGTATTGCTCCCAGCAAAAAGAATGCTGGTAAGAGCAGTCGTAAACCTGAAAATTTTACTCCACCGCAAAGAGGATAATCCCCAGCACCTTAAAAAAAGCATGGTAGACCAGAAAAGCAATCCCAAAAAAAAGAAAAAAGCGGTACAGCCATGTACCCCATGCATAAGCAATGAAAACAGCTTCACGGCGCGGGGACAACATTTCAGGTTTGGGATCATCAATCCCAAACAAAAACCGACGCAGACGCCAGCGGGCAAGGGCGAAGGAGCGGGATTGAAGGTTTTCTGCCCCCAGCCAGTCGGAAAGTACGTAGTAGCCGTCGAAACGCATAAACGGGCTCATATTTATCAGCAGACTGCCCACCCAACTTACTGTGGCCACAAAAAAAGCACCACTGCGCAAGAAGCCGTCATCAAGAAAACTCCACAAAAAAGTGGCGATCATAGCCAGAGCCAATTCCACCTTGACCCCGGCAAGGGATATGAGCAGCCGCTGACGGTGCGACCTCAGCCGCCATGAATCCGTTGTATCGGTATAAAGCATGGGGTACATGACCAGAAAAGCCACGCCCATAACCGGAATTTTGCAGCCCATGCGCTTGGCTGTATAAGCGTGCCCCAATTCATGGGCGGTCTTGACCAGCATCAGGGTCAACCCGAAAATGGCCACCCCGCGCAGATTAAAAAAATCCTGAAATGTAGCTTGAAATACTTCCCACTGCCGGGTGGTCAGATAGAGTCCCAGCATTCCGAGAAATAACAGAATCGGCCAGACCAGCCGGGAATAAAGAGGAGCAACCAAAGGCAATATCTTGGAGAGAAAACGATCCGGCTGAAAAATGGGGACCCGGAAATAAAGATAATTCTTGAGCAGCCATTTAAGCGGCGAAACCTTGCCCTGCTCCACCTCACGGCAAAGCCCTTCAACCTGTTGCGAAGACGAAATAACCACGAGTTTGTTGCGGATCAGGAAATCCATCAGTTCGAGAACATCTCCCCGTCCGGACCTGATACCGAAGCCGGATAACTTTTCAATAAAACCATCAAGACTCACCCCAGCCTGCCAATGACTGAGGAGAGTAAAAACCTGCCTGCCCATACGGAAAAACACATTGCGTTGCGGATCATGCAGGGTCCATTGGGGGAAGCCGTCTTCTCCGGCACCGCCTTCGATGAGCCTCAAGTTCTGCCTGATGGCCGGGAGAACCATAAGCGGACAAGCGTTTGCAGACTGCTCCATGCCTTCCACTACAGCCCTGTGGCCTGTCGCAAAGCGATAAGCGGACGCCTGAACAGATAATAGGCGATGGAGACATGTTCGCCGTAGACCTTGGCTGTTCCCTGCAACCCGATACGGGGCACATCCTGTGTTTCATCGAAAACAGCGGTCACGATATGGGCATAATCTCCTGCGGGAGTGCTTTCCGGCATATAATCCGAATACTTGACCCGCCCTTTAAGGGGGTTGAGCGGATCACTGTCCAGAAAAACCAGAACTTCATTCCCCGGCTCAAGCAGAACAGCATCCTTGACCGGAAGCATGATCCTGACCTCCACCCTGCCCGGATCGGCAATACTCATGATTGCCTCACCTACTGCCACCGGACGCCCCTCCCAACGGTCCGGGGGCGGGGTGACCGCAACACCGGGGATATCGGCGGTAAGACGGGTCCGGGCCAGAATATCTTCAGCATACTCAGCTTCTGCCTTCCGCTGCTCCACAAGGGCTTTCTGTTCGGCCAAAAGTTCCAGACTACGGGCATTGACGAATGCCCCTCGTCTTGAACTTGAATACTCCTCTTCAGCCACTTTGAGAGCTTTTCGGGCTACTTCAAACCTGTTCCGCGGCTCGGTATCATCAAGCAGGACCAGCAGTTCGTCTTTTCCCACACTCTGGCTGGAACGGACAACAATCTCTTTGACAACGCCATTAATGGGAGCTGCAACCACAAAAGGGTCAGCCGGAACCACTTCTACCGGGGCCAGTGCCGAAAGCCGCACCTGAAGAACAAACAAAAGAATAAAAGCAATAATCGAAAGAATAAAAACCGGCCTGCGCGGCAATGAGGTCAAGGCTTTTCGAAATGTTATACGCGGCTTGTACAATTGGAGGGCATGAGCGCAGGTTTCCCCGAAATGATTGAACAGGACCTGATTATTCTCACTGAAAGATTCATCCGAAGCAAACAGAAGTGCTCCCATGTCTCCACGCTGGGCGGAAAGGGGCAGCCAGTAAATATGTGCCGGACAATACTCCCCCCATTCACGGGCATCACGTTCGTCCATTTCCGTGCGTTCAACAAGGTGGGGAATTCGTCCTTTATCGCTGTTCCAGATTCTTTTGCCGACCCGTTCAAACCATTGCACAGCCGGGACATTGCGATCCACAAAAGGCTGGTCGGAGAGAGCTTCCATCCGCAATTGACCGCCATCAGCAACCATCAGGCAACCCATGGAATAAGGAACCAGATTCCGGGGTTCGTTAACCATGACAAAGCTTAAGCCTTCACGGCTTTCGGCGTTCCTTACTGACCTTTCAAGCTGGATCAGAATTGAGAACCTGTCCGGGGACGTACGGCCTGTTTCGCCCACAGCTTACTCCGGGCCTTTAAAATATACTGATCCCCCCATGCCGGGAACAAGAAAACCGTCAAGTCCCTTCAACTACACCCGCACGGGCAGGGTTTTGCTGACCGGGTCAACAGCCGCACCCACGGCTTCAACAACTCCGGAAAAAGTCTTCCCGGTCTCATCAATCACGAAATTGACGGATGACCGCGCTTGACCCATTTGAGCCAATTGGAAGGGATAATCACTTCTGCTTCAAGATCGGCAGGATTGACGATTTCAATAAGTTCCTGCTGGGCCTTGACGGACTGGTGCGCCCGGACATCAACCCGAACAACCCGTCCGTTGAACGGATCCCGGACTATGCAACGTCCTACCGCCAGCTGGGCAATGCGCAATTCAGCCTGCTTTTGAGCCAGCTCTGCCTCATCAAGAGCCAGTTCAACCGAACCGATGGAATTAAGTTTCATCAGCCTGCGGTCATTGTCCACCTTGGCTTTGACCCCTTTCAGGGAGGCTCTGGTTTTGCTCAGTTCCGCCTTGAGCATGGAACAGTCAAAGGCCAGCAGAACTTTGCCCCTTTTAAAAGATTCGCCTGCCCGGAACGGAACAGCCGCCACCCGCCCGGAAATCTCACTGGAAAGGACCACCCGGTTAACGGCCTTGATCAATCCCCTTGCTTCCCATTCCTGACCGATTGAACTTGATGAATCCTGCGCAAGACAAAAAGACGGCAGCAGCATTAAAAACAACTGAAATAGAACCAATGCATATTTACTCATCGGGCCACCTTAACGGGAACCCGCAGGACTTGTAACCTGCACAAATTTTTCGGCTACCCAGAATTCCACGCCCCGGCACACAACCTTAAGCCACTCTCCCTCTTTTTCAAGCACCCGGAGTTCAGCTCCCTTATCAAGATAAATTCCCGCAAGAGGGGCATTAGAAGCAGGTCCTTTGCGGGCATTCAGACCACGGACCACGACAATGCCTACAGAATAATCAGGCACCGGAGCCACTCCCGCATTACCGTCCGGTCCGGGCTGTACAAACGGCACTTCCGCAGGCGCGACCTCTTCCCGGTTCAACGCCTCAGCCACCTCATCCAAAGGTTTCCGTGCTGAATCCTTCACAACCGGAACCTCTACAACCTCGGAGACTTCCCTGACTGCCTCAGCTTCCTTTACTTTCGCATCACCGTTCAACATCGGGGGAGTAGCTATTTCATCATCCACATTCAGGCCGAGATATTTATCCAGATCACGATTCTGCCATTCTTCGATATTCTTTTTGATGGAACGGGCCAGATCTTCGGTTTTAAGAGAGTCCACTTTTGCCGGGACCGGATCAATACCGATGGAAACAAGCAAACGTCCGAAACTGTCCTGAAGTTCCGCATAAGCAGAGTCATTGCGGACCTCGGCCAGCAACATGTTCAGTTCCTCGCGGATTAGGGCCTGTCTGCCGTCTTTGGCTTCGGCCTCGGCCCGGACCTGTGTTAAAATCCGTGCCTGGACATCAAGGTAGTCTCTGGAAAAATTGTGCAGCCGTCTGGCCTCAATGTTGCTGACCTTGGCAAGGCTGACCTGCATAAGCACGGTGGCGGACATGGCCAGCCGCAGTTGACGATTCGGCAGCAACGTCAGCAGCTGTTGCCACTGCGGCACCATCATACATAACCCGCGGCTCAAGGGCCGCGATCAAGTTTTTATGCCCCCAAAAACCGTACAAACCAGAGGACTATTAATATTTATGCACTATTGTTAATATAGGCAAGTATAAAGAGACAAAAAAACACACAGCATTAACACACTGCGGGGCTTTACTTTTTATGGAGCCAACGAGGCGAATTGAACGCCCGGCCTGTCGGTTACGAATTGTCTGGCGAAATATTGCGCTTACCGCCGGAAACGAATGTCATCCCTTGATTCATATGGACTGCCGCTATTTCAGTTCACATCAACCCCAGAATACATCCCCTCAGCCGGAAGCCCACCGTTTAGATCGTTGCCGATACTTAATGATTTAAATGTGGTGCGGGCAGCCGGGGTGCATTTGCCACTGTAGTCCTTACCGTCAATGGTTAATTTTATCCCTCCGGCATTCCATGAAACATTTATTTCGTGATTTTCTCCCTTTTTCCAATCTTTGATTTCCTGTCCTACAACGCAGGAAGGCTTTCCTTTTTCCCAGCGGATAAGTTGCAGGAAGTCTTGCGGGGTCTTTTCAAGATACATGGAACCCCGGTTCCAGTCATGCCCGTTAAAAGCCAGCAATGCCCGTTGCTTTCCATCTCCGGCAGGCCAGTCAGGGCTGAAAGTGAAGGATATTTCACCGGAGACAGGACCGGATGATTCATTTTTTGGAGTCACGGCAGTAAAGAATTGCTCGTGACCGGATACGAAACCTTTTCCTTCTGTGCCGGGAGTTCTTCGTCCTGTCAGATCAAGATCATACCAATAGGCCGGGAATCCTTGCCCTTTTTCGTGCAGTTCAGCAGATTGCGTTTCGTTAAGAGGGGCCTGAAAAATCATCAGGTCGTCATACTGAGCCGGAGCCGGGAATTTATTCTGGTGGTCCGCTCCTAGGTGCAAGGTTTTAAAGTCCGGTTGAAATGGTGAAGATAAGCCGGAAATGGCATACTGTTTTCCATCAAGGTAAATCATGGCTTTCTTGCGTTCCCAGACAATACTTATTGTATGCCACTGAGCAGACAGTTTAATGGGCGGTCCCTGAATCATACCGCTGTAACCGTCTCTGAAGAAAATAGCCTGTAACCTGTCATCGGGAGTCAGCTCCAAGAACACGGAGCCCTTGTCCCATTTGGGTCCTTTAGCCATGAGCAGCATGCGTTTGATTTTTCCGTCTTTCCATTCCGGTAGAATTCGAAATGACAACGCACCTTCTCCGGCTTTTGTTTTCTGCGCAAACCTATATCGAAGTTTTGAATCCGCTTTGGTTTTGAAAGAATGTACCCCCGTTTGTTTGATATTCTTTTTTTCAATAATCAGGCTATCCGCTAAGCCGGCAACCAGATCGGTTTTGCTGGCTCCCGCAGTTCTGCCTTCATCGCCTTTGCGCAGATAATTCTGCATGCGTCCGGCATCGTATTTTGTGGCGCGGATGGACTGAAAATGTACCAGAATAGGATTTGTTTTCACCCCTTCCTTGAAGTCTTTGTGCTGCTTGATGAGCCTGTTTTCTGAAAGCAGGGCCGGGACTTCTCCGCCGGGATCAGAAAAGAATTCATGGGCCTGCACCAGCCAGACAGTGTCGAATTTGTCGGTCTCGCCACGCAGGTCCACATGGCTGAAGGCTTGAATAATTTTCGGCTCGCCGTCATCAGCAAAATAATAGGTGAAAGGCTCGTAAATCCACGGGGCACTGAGCACCACAGCTTCGCCGGGCTTTATATTTTCTGCTATGAATTGCGTAACTTCGCGCCATTGTTCTTTGTCGTAAGTAGTATAATAGAGCCAAAGCCCGTGAGCTGTGGCAGCTAGAAACATACCCACAACTGCCGAGCGCAGGAAAACAGGCGCGAACCCGGATATAATCAACCCTAGAAACAGACAGAATCCGGGCAGAAACTGGATGGCGTAACGTTCTACATAGATGGGTGAAAGAACGAGCGAAACAGCAAAAGGCGTAAATACTGCGCCTAGGAACCAAAGGGTCAAAAAAAGTACGCTTCGTGTTTCTGCCGGTATTTCGAGCGGTACACTGAACCTTGCACGCAGAGGCGGGATCAATTTAATTGCTGCAAACCCGAGCAAAACAAGCCCTGCAACCGCTAGGGGCAGCACTCCGCCTGCAAGCTGGATGAAGGTCCGCCACGCGGTAATGTGGTCCGGGACCATGACCCAAGAACCGGGACCTTCTCCGCCCAGTTTGGCCAGGACCTGCCGGAGCAGAAAGTACATCCATGGTCCGAACAGGACCAGCGCGCCGACATTCACGCCCACCCAATTTACGAATCGCTTGAACCGCCCTCCGGGTCTGCCTGCCCAATCCACAACATAATAAATCTGGTGGAAGAGGATGATAAACACGGTGAAGGTATGGGTGTAGAGCATGAGGGAGACTGCTACGGCGTAGTATGCGAAATTGAATCTGTTCTGTTTTTCAATGAATTTTAGCAATCCATGGCAGGCCATGAGGATAGCGCAGAGCAGCATGGTGTAGCTGCGCGCTTCCTGCGAAAAATTGATGCCCATGTAGGATACTGCCAGAAACAACGCGCCCAGCAGTGCCCCGTTGCGGTTCATCAATCTTCTGCCGACCTTATAGGTCAGGTAGACCGCCAGCACACCGAAAATGGCTGAGATCATGCGCAGGGCTGTTTCTGAGATACCGAAAATCTCGGTCCAGATATGCATGATGAAAAGATACAAAGGCGGGTGAACATCGCGGGCGCAGTATTTGATGATCTCAGCAAAGCTTTTGGTGGCATAGGCAACGGTCTGTCCTTCATCGATCCACAAACTTTCGTCTGCAATGCCGTAAATACGCAGGACCGTAGCCAGCAGCAGAATTGCCCATAATGAGTAATCTTTTTTTATCATTGTAAGCCTCCGGCGGCCCTGCCGGGGGCCTTAAACCATCTTTAAAAAAAGGGTTTAAGAATCCCAAAAACTTTTAATAAGGCTTCGCCGCTTTATATGATTATTCGTGCTAGTACATTATTCCTTTTTCTATCTCCAACATCCTACGCACAAAATTCAGTGTTTCCATATCGGTCTTCAGTGCTTCTTTTAATAGATCGAGCATTTTGCTGGCAGTATCATACCAGTTATCCGGGGATTCATTCAGCTCCAGTGCTCCGGGGGCTCCTTTGCTCCGGGCGTAAAGTGCGCGTGCTGGTTCCGGGGCCATGCCGGGCAGTTTTTCACCGTATTGCTCAGCGGATTTACGTGCGGGCAGGATGTATTTATTTTTGAGGCGCATAAAATCCGCACGTTCTGATGTCAGATGATGGAGTAATTCAAGGGCCTGTTGCGGGTGCTTGGTGCGTTTGTTTATGGCATATCCACGGGTCCAGATATGGTTGACCCGGTGTGCTTCCGGCTTGAGCATGGGCAGGAAACCGACAGCTACATGCTCCGGCCTGACCGGGAATCCTACTTCTTTGGAAAGACTAAGCAAGTACCAGACGTAATTGCCGTTGATGGACATACCCGCACGCCCGGAGCGGAATTCGCCTTCAGAAATAACGTGATCAAACTTTTCATAGTCGGGCTGGTTTTCCTGCACCAGAATTTTGAAGGTTTTGTAGACGGCAATATGTGCGGTAAGGCGGTCTTCCTCTTCTTGTCCGTCCAGTACTATCTGGAGCAGAGTGTAGTAAAATTTGTAGAGATTCAGACCCTTGGAAGGGAAAATTAGACCTTGGATGTTATGTTTCTTTTTTATGTAGCGAGTGGCGGATACCAGCTCTTCAAGGGTTTGTGGCAGGCCTGATTCCGGGAGCAGATCTTTGCGTCCGTAGAGGTATTGTACTCCGATTAATGAGGGTAGACCGTACAATTCTTTTCCATATTTATAGCCAACAACTGCCGGTTGCAGGAAATCCATTTTTTCGCGGCGCGGCAGGTTGTCGTACCATTTACCAATGGGCAAAAGCAGACCTTCCTGCGCGAAAGAGGCTGCCCAACTTCCGGGCATTTCGATAATATCCGGCTGCTTTGCTTTTGGATCACGCAGCATGCGCAGAGTTTCTTCGCGGATGGTCCACTCACTGTATTCCGGGATGACCTCAACCTTTATTTCCGGGTGGATTTCTATGAAATCATTGATGGAGCCGATTTCTGTGCTGTTTTTTTCAAAGACTCGGTTCACATCCCCGTAAACGGTAAGCAGAGCCGGATTATCCGGGGTGGGAGATTTTGCGCAGCTTGTGAGCAGTATGAGAATAAACGCTAGAACCTGTAGCTGGTGAAATTTCATTGATTCCTCCTGTACATGGCGGCTTCAAGTATCAAGCCGTTTGTTTCAAGGGTTACGGCTTTATTGATTTTTCCGTTATCGTACTTCCCTGCCATAAAACCTTTTTCAGGAGCGTGCAGGGTTGAAAGTTCCTGTACTAGTTTACGGGTGTAGGCTGTATTAAACAGCGCGTCCCAGCAGAATCCTGTTGCTGTGGAAGCCCAGAACAGCGGTAGTGATTTGTCAGCATATGGACTGATGCATTGCCATTCGTTTTTTCCGCCGGAAGTGATTACTACGCTTTGGGCCACCCACGGACTGCGATCGATGCGCCCTGCATCAGCAGCGGTAAGTTTTCCGTTTTTCTTGTTTCGTGCTGCTTGGACTTCGTAGATGGAGCGGATCATGCGGTCCTGCTCGGTATCAGTCCTGCCCAGTTCCATAAGTATGAGCGTAAACGGGGTGGATGATATGGCCGGACCGGATTTATTAAACGGAACCTTGATCCCGTATATTTTCTTGAAACCGAGTTGCGGGCGGTAATCGCGCACTTTCCACGCATTCAGATTCCAGAGTTTTAAAGCCTCAGCAGCGTATGATGGCAGCCCGAATCCTGTTTCAGGCTGAAGTTGTTCTTTGTTTAAATAAACAGACAAGCTGTTAATTATTCCGTCATTAACCAATCTTTCCGTGCGTAAGCGTTGGAAAATCTTGTCACAAACAGATTTGAATTCGGGATGCAACTCAGCTGTCTTTTTTATCCAGAGCAGTAAGCGGGCGATGTCCGGACCATTCCAGCCGATTCCGCGCGATGTAGGCTTCTGGTCTTCCCCGACCATACGTGCCGAATCCGCGAAGTATAGTTTATTGGGCAGTTCGTTGTTGTAGAGATCCATAGAGGATAGGGTTTGAAGCATCAGTCCGGCCCGTTGCCGAAACTCAGCATCAGTGATGATTTCAAGACGGTGGGCCGCGTTGAGGGCCGCAAGGGATGTGCCGATCTCCCAGACCGTGGTCACCGGGTACAGATCAAGACCGTTATATAATCCGGTGGCGGGCTGGTAATTGCGCTGAAAATACTTCCACGCAATACGCGCGGCCTGCATATATTGCTCGCTTACAGCGGGCTTTTTCTTTTGTGTCGAAGCCGCGTAGGAAGCCGCTGCTGCCGCGCTGCTGTGGTCATGGGGAACATCATTTACATGAGAAGGAGCAGAGGGATTTTGACTCGGAATGGGGCGTGCCACCGGACTTTGAGCAATATTCTGCTCATTGAGTTTGCCGGAAGATTGCGGCTGCCCCCAGACGCCTTCGGAATAAGGGATGACCGTAACCGGAGCTTCTGCACCGCCACCCATTTCATTCCAGATCTGGTCGGCGGTCATTTCGCGGCGCAACCCCGGAGCGGGACGCTTGTAATGTTTAAGTCCGAAAAGTTTCCATGCGGTAGAGAGTCTCCCTGCTTCCGGGGGCAGGTTCACTGCTGGTCCGGCAAATCCCGGCGATTGTCCCGCGCCAACTGCCGCAGGACCGGAAGCCCCCAGCCTTGCAATTTCTAGCTGCTGATCGAGGGTGGAGCGCACCTGCTGCCAGCTCATGCCTGCTCGGGCAAAACGGGCGGTAGCCATGCCCCATGACTCATAGGCCCGTGCATTTCCGGCATTCTCAGCCGCACGCGAAGCCATAACAAAAACCAGACCGCTTACTTCCGGGGAAATACCGCGCAGGTTGCGGGCCAGATCATCCAGCAGCAAGGCTGACGGATCATATTTGCCATTTTTATAAAGCACCACAGCTTCAGCAAAAGTCGGGCTTGAGACCAGCTGTCCCAATCCGTCAAAGGCGGCATAAGCTGTATGGACAGTAGATGCCACCAGTATGAGCAGCATAAATATAATTATGCGCAAAGGTTTAAACATCACATGTCCTCCCTTTCCCTGCCCGGCAGGCAGCGGGGATAGTCGCTCATGGGTAATTCTTTGCGCAGGTAAAAATCTATATAACTCGGTTCCTTGGCGACCCGCACCAAAGCCCCGTCCAGACGGTGCAACAGGGCCTCAAGGACCACCGCGTTTGTTTCCAGCACCATGACTTTGTTGATCCGCCAGTTTTTTTCATAGCGCCCTTCAAACCAGCCTCGGCCTTCTTCAAAAAAACAGCAGGCTGCGGCAGCCATAATGAATTTTGTGTAATCCGTATCCCAGATGGACCACATGCCGAAAATTGCCCGTGTGGAAAACATTGCCAGATCATAATGCATCTCACCACCACGGGAGATGGTCGGCCAGAGTTTACCCTCGGCGGTAATAGTACCGATGACTGCATAAGGAGGTTTATCGACCCCGTTTTCGCTGCGGGCAGTCATAATGCCCTCACGACGGTAACGCTCTTCCTGAATCTCATAGATACCCCGCGCGATTGTGCAGCGTTCAAGGGCGTCGTCTCCGCTATGATGTTCTTCCGGCACGCCCACATCCGAATATCCGAACTCCATTCCTTCAAGCAGAAACGGCGTCGAAGTGAGATAGACCGGAACTCCGGTAGTAATGGAATCGCGAGGGTCATAAGGAATCTTACGTCCATAAATTTCAATATAGCGAAGCGGTGAAGGCACAGATGATTTTACATCAATGCCCCACATTTCATACCCGCGTGCGGCGTAACCTTCCCAGCCCAGCCGTCCTTCGTGGATGAATTCGGTCTTACCGTTCACAAATCGACCACTACGCAACGTACCGTCTTTGTCGATGACCATGCAGAAATTCCAGCGCAGCACTGCGCGGTCCACGCCTTCGGCAAAGAGCGGATATTTTGTTTTCAGCACCCGCAGCCAGATCAGCAGCCGCCCGATATCCATGGAGGAAAATCCGGCCTTGCCCGGTTTCATATCAAACCCGACCATGCGCCCGGTATGTGAATTGTAAATAAGATTAGGCAGTTCCCCGGCGTAAAGTTCCATGGCATTGAGCCATTCCACCAGTTTTCCCACCCGCTGGCAGAACCGTCTTTCATCTAAAAGATCCATCTCATGAGCGGAGATTAGAGCGGAAAGATAAGCCGCAATTTCTCCAATGGACGTATAGGGATAATTCTCCGCGGCATTAACCAGCCCGGTCTGCGGATTGTAATTTTTCTCAAAATATGTCCAAGCCACCTCCGCAAACAATTGTCCGCGATCCGACAAACGATGGCAGTCTGTAAGCACAATATCTCCACGGTCATCGCCAAAATCGAAGCCGCATTTGACTGTCTCGTAAACAGCACCGCACCCTGCCAGCAGGTGCAGCAGGATAAGAGTTAATATGACGGCTATTCGTTTCAGCATCCAATCTCCATTCAACACGGCGAAGCCCTAATAAAAGTTTTTGAAGAGTCCAGAGAAACTTTTTCCAAAAAGTTTCTTTGGCCCCCGGAGGGCCGCCGGAGGCATCCTATGGATCATACTTATGTATAGTAATATACGGCTGATACTTCCATGGTGGCAGGGCCTTGGAAGGCAGCGAGTTGTTTTCAAAAAACTTGTTCCAATAACTTTTTTTGTTGCTGTACTTGAGCAATTTACCCTGCGCCTTGTAGAGCAGGATTTCCATGATGACGCCGTTTCCGTTCATGGTGATGGCCCGGTTGATTTTTCCGGTTTTTTCGTACCGGCCCACATAAAAACCTTTGCCCGGCTCGAACATGGTTGAGGCGACCTCGGCTAAAAGATCGGTGTAATCAGACTTGAAAAGCACCCAGAGACCGAGGGCCGCCTTGGTGTTCAAGCAGGCAAGCTCGGGCATGGCTTTACCTTCGTGGCTCAGGGTCGCATAAGGAATGCCGTGCCCGAGGATGGTGTCGTAGACAAAGTACGGGGCCTGATCCACGGCATCCTCGGTTTTGGCGGTGAGTATCCCGGTATTTAAGAACCGTCCTTCCTGTGCTTTGTAGACTGCCCACGCAAACTTGGCCTGCATGGGGTCTGTATGCTTATAAATGTTGGTATTGTGGTTCTCGGGCAGATCCCAATTGTGCTCAATGCCGTCGAGCACGAAGTTTTCAGTAACAACAAAATTCGGGGCGTGTTCGTTTTCAGGATCACGGGCGTCAAAGGGAATGGGCACACCGTAAATGGTGACCGTAGAATAAGGATGGATCTTGGAGGCGGCGGTAGTGTCAGCTCCCCAGAGCCCGAAGCCGCGCGCGGCGTATTCCTCGTAACCGAGCCTCCCTTCAGCGTAGTGAATGAGGTTGTTCTCATCGCGCTGGTAATAACTGGCCCCGAACATAGTTCCGTTGCGGTCCATGAGTTTAGTCCAGTTCCAGCGCATTACCGCGCGGTCAATCTGCTCCGCGTATTCGGGGTGGCGTTCTTTGATGATACGTAGCCATATGAGCAGTCTGCCGAGATCAAGAGCGGACCAGCCGAGTGCGCCGGGCTGGTTGGACCAGTCCACCATGGCTCCGTTGTCCGCGCTGTAAAACTGATTGGGCAGGTCTCCTCGGAAAAGCTCCATGACATTCAGCCATGAGATGATTTTGCGTATGCGCGAATCGAATTCTTTGTCATCAATTAGTCCCAGTTCATTGGCTGAAAGGATAGCCGCCATGTGCGCGGAAAGGTCCCACATGGTGAAAGGGGAATAATTGGGTTGCGCTCCGGCCAATCCGGTCTCAGGATTTACATTGTTCTGAAAGTAACTCCATGCGGTTTTGGCCCATTCAATTTCGCGCTCGGTAAGCGGGCCTTGGCGCGGGATCTGACGCGTAGCAGGCTTGATTCCCGCCATGCATGTAGCGGCGGAACCGAGCAGCACAATCAATATGCTCAGGGCAAATATATATTTAATTACCCGTATGCTCATGGTTGCGGCTCCGTTTTTCTGGTGTCCAGCATGGGCTGGAATTGCTGCTGAAATTTTTCCGGGGGCAGCCCTCGTGCTTCGAAAGATTCTGCTTTAAGGGTCAATTCCCAATATCCGGGTTGCTGGTTTGATTTGAATAGCGGCCCGGAAAGCATAAAAGCCAGCGATTCAAGAATTACGGCATTGTCGTTTAAAGAAATGGCCTTGTTGGTGGCCCCGCCGTTCTCATAAGAACCGGCATACCAACCCCCGTATTGATCAAAGAGCGGTTCAACTGCATCCATGAGCAGGTCCGTGTATTGCCCTTCGAACATGGCCCAGAGCTGAAAAGCGGCCCTGGTTGAGATGCAGGCCTGCTTGGGCTGGGGATTACCGGATTTATCCATGGTGGAGAAGGGATCTCCCAGCGCGAAAACCGAATCGATTACAAAATATGGCGGACGATCCAGATTGTGGCCCGATCGTGCTGTTAGCATCCCTTCAACCTTATAACGCGATTTCTGGACAGCGTAGAGAGCCTGAGCCAATTGCAACGCCTTTTGATCAATTTTCCAAGTTTCATAGTCAGTACCTTTAGCGGGAATCAGCCAGTTGAATTCCATGCCGTCCAGCAGTGGCGCGGTTGTGGTCACTGCTCCGGTCTGACGCGGCTCTCCCTGTGGACGAGGGATGGGCGAAATCTGAGAGTAGCGGTTATCAAAAGGCAACAGGATGTTGTTGACGGTAATTAAAGAGGTCTTATCCGACTGCACTGAGCCATCAATTTTAAAACCCCAGAGAGCAAAACCCTTGGCTGCGTATTGCAGTTCCCCGAAGCGGCCTTCGCGATATGAATGAAGTTGCCCGTTACGGTAGTAGGAACCGTAGAGCAGTCCGTCGGCATCAATGAGCTTACGGAAATTCCAGCGCATGACTGTGCGGTCAATGGCGGCAGCGTGGGTAGGGAATTCATTACGTACAATGCGCAGCCAAGTAAGCAGTCGTCCGATATCGAGGGCTGAATGTCCGTCTTCTCCGGGCTGGTTGATACCGTTCTGCGATTGTCCTGTGCGCCCATTATAAAAAGTGTTCGGCACTCCCAGTGAGTTGAGTTGCATCTTGTTAAGCCAAGTGACCAGTTTGGTCATTCGCTCGTGAAATTCAATATCTTCCAGCACGCCGATCCGCTTGGCACAGGTAAGTGCGGCAAGATATCCGGCAACGTTGGTCATAGTCAGGCTGTCACTGCCCACCGCTCCCTGTGGCAGGCCGGTTTCCGGGAAGACCGTGCGGGTGAAGTAGGCCCATGCGTAGCTGGCCATTTCCTGCTGTTTTTCCGTCAGTTGTGCCGGTTCATTTTTGGACCAGAAAGAATTGGCAGATGCAACGCGTCGCGGCTTTATTTCAGCCGTTGCAGTGCGATAAGCAAAAGGTTCGCCTTTGCTGCTGTGTATGTAATTTTTACAGCCGCAAATGAGCAGCAGCAAAACCATAAAAATAAGTTTTGATGCGCTACGCGCTTTTTTGATGATCGCATTTCGCCTCCGGCGGGCAAAGGGGATAATCCCCTTTGCAATCCCTAAGGGTGGTCTCTGCGTATAATTTCTTTTGTTCATCAGCAAAAAATCACCATTCCATGTATCTTGGTCCCCATGGGGGCCTTGTTTTGCTCGGTTTGTCTCTTCTGCGTCCGTTGTCCCGCCCGGTGAAAAATTCCCAAATGGCCTGTAAATCCAAATTATAGCCGAAGAAGACCGAGCCATCCATTAAGTCGCCGTCCTTGGCACTGTTGCCCCAAGGAAAACCATTTGGGGCATAGCTTGAATAGGCCAGTATAAATCCTCCCGGTGACCAGTCGTAGTACCCGAAACCGTAGGTGAAATCCGGGTCCCCGGCTGTTGTCTGGGACAAATCCGGGTAGAGGTTGCCCTGCGCCCATGCGCTGATATTTCCCCAGATTGGTATTGAAAAACCAAGCCCGAACCATTGTTTCCACCAGCGTCCTTCCTGATATTCCGGGGTCAGGTTGTAGGAGGTCCAGCCTAAAATTCGGGCCTCATCATCCGGGTGCAGTAAGCGTACTACCTTTTCGGGAACCTCGAACCTGTAGGTGGTGGTGATGGTTCCCTGATTGAGATCGGTAAAATCCTCCCCGGATTTGGGCGAAAGCCTGTTGCCGCCGTAATTGGAATATTCAATGGACAAGGTGTCCGGGGCATAGTTGGCGACTCCGAAGCTGTAGCTGAAATCCGGCTCGTACCCCTGCTGGTAATTGGGGTCTGCATACTGGTAGAAAGTCAGCCTTCCGTAGTAAGGCGAGAGTCCGTTGAACCCGATGGTCTGGGTAAAAGACTGTTTGACAATTTCTTTGGGAGAATTGCCGTCCTTGTTGGACTGCTTGATACTTGTCACCGCCGTGGTGTAGCCAACGTTGACGGACATCTCCCGTGCCAGCACCTCGCCGAACGAGCTTTTGCCGTTGAATTTTTTCGTATCAATTTTAAAAGAGCGTTCCAGCATATCCCAGAAACTCCAGCCTTTTTCGTCCGGGTCATGCAACTTTTTCAATCCCGGTTCAGGGATGTTTTCCATATAAAGGTCGGATGCGTGGCAGGGGGTACTCAAAAAAAGCACCAATAAAATCAAACCCGTACACAATTTACCAACCATCATTTCCACCTAATTAAAAGCCAAACACCTCGTTAAACAAAGCGGCGAAGCCCTATTAAAAGGTTTTGGGATTCTTAAACCCTTTTGCAAAAGGGTTTAAGGCCCCCGGCAGGGCCGCCGGAGGCATGCCTTTTACTTGCCCTGAATACGTAGGAAGGGACCGAATTTCTTGTAATAAAGGGTTTCCAAGATAATCCCGTTGGTGTTGCAGGTATTGACCGCGTTCACTCGTCCGTCATCTTCATAGATCCCGGCATAAAAGCCGTTCTCCTCAGTTGTTAATTCTGAAATTTTATCAACCAGTTTCGCGGTGTAGTCTGTTTCGTATAAAGAATGCCAACCCAACGCGCCCTTGGTGGATAGGGTCCTCCAGTCCGGAGACTGCAGACCTTCGGAAGTGATGCAGGCCCACTTTTTACCTTCGCCGTAAACCGTGTTGTAAACAAAGTACGGGTCTTCACTGAGCGCGGTTTCGGTCACCGCAGTGAGGATGCCTTCATTATCGTACCGTTTTTCCTGTGCGAGGTAGACGCGGTAGGCGAATTCCCTCGAGTAGTGATCAAAGCCGAATTCAATGCCGTCGAGGATGTACGGTTCACTGAGCGCGTAAGTGTGCGCCCCGAATATGGCTGAGGTCCGCACATCCACCGGGACTTCCACGCCTTCGATCTCCACCAGCCCGGTATGGTCGAGGTAGTTGTAAGCTTCGCTGATGTCGAAACCGAGCAGGGCAAAAGATTTGGAAACATATTCCTCGTAACCCAGCCGCCCTTCCTGATTCAGCTCTTCGGCTCCGTTTTTGTAGGTCACTCCGTAAAGCACGCCGTCTTTGAACATGCGCGTGTAATCCCAGCGGGAAATGATCTTGCGCACCCTCGGCGTGTATTCGCTGTACTCGTAGAGTATGACATTCAAAGGAACGAACAGCCGACCGATATCAATGGCACTCCAGCCCGTACCGGTTTCAGATGGTTTGTTCTGGTAGTCGGTCATGGAAAGCGACTTGGTGTCGTAAGCCTTGTTGGGCAGCTCGCCGTTATAAAGGGGAATACGTTCAAGGGCATCCAGGGCCTTTGCCATGCGGGTGTGGAATTCAGCGTCTTGGATAATTTCCAGCCTGTGGGCTGAAATCAATCCCAGCAAATAGGATGCGGTATCCCAGAGAGTTGTGAAATGGAATCCGGCAACAGAATCAGCCAATCCGGTATCGGCATTGTAGTTGGTTTCGAAGTATTTCCACGCCGTGCGGGCCATGGACATTTCTTCAGTAGAAAGATTGCGCAAGGGCGGACGGGGAATATCTTCGGTGAATTCCACGGCGAGCACGGCCCGTCCGTTTTCGTCCGTCCCTGCTAGGGTACGTCTTTCCTGAAGGTGACTTAGGTCCGTCAGGAAAAATATGATGAATCCGGTGGTTATCAACCCCAGAATTACCGCTATCTGACTGCGCATTTCCATAATTTGTTTTTTTAGGGTCATTATAACAACCTACTCTCATCAGTTTTCCATGTTGCGGCTCTTACGATCACCATCAGTGATGACATGTTCAGTAGCGACCAGAATGTTGCGATGATAAAACCTAACAAATCATATTCATAGCCTAGGGCCATACGGCCCAGATACCAGATGATCCCGGCCACATTCAGCGCGATTACAAATAGTTGCGGCCTGACCAGATCAAGCCGCGCTTCACTTGATCCTGTTTTGGGCGTGACCTTGAATTTAATGGTATCCCCTTTAAGTACGGTCCAGATGGCTTTGATGTTCAGAGGGAAAAAAGCCACGTAATATTGAACATTCCTGAGCGTATTCACTCCCCATGTTCCGAGCATAAAAGTAATCTGGCTGATCAACTGGAAGCTGAGAATGTGAATAAAAAAATCAAGGTCAAATCCTTTCACCGGAACCAGTCCGGTGAAATAAAAGATAGGCGGGGTGATCAGGAAAACCATCATCCAGAAGGCCGCGAAATATGAAAAGGTGGAGGCGAAATACATCAGCCTCTGACCTGTGCTCAGGCCTGGCAGGGTAGCCGGATTGTCCCGGCGCAGCAGATCCAGCGTGCCCCCGGCATATTTGAAATTTTGGGTCAGGTAGGCTTCAAGATCCTGCGGGGAGAGCATTTTGGAAAGAACTTCCGCATGATGGATGGATTTCCATTCCCGGCTGCGGTCCGCATGCAGGAGCATGGATGTATAGATGTCTTCTGAGACGTGATATTTGTAGGGTGTAACCTCGGTATCGCTCATGAATCCGCGTGCTGCACCCAGCCGGACAGCGTCGGAAAGTTCCGGGTCATCCATATCTTTGCTGGCCTCGCGGGCGTGCTCTTCCACTTCGTCCATATAACGCAGCAGGGCGGCGCGTAAAACAGCTTCACGTCGATGTAATGACCCTGCTCCGCAGCAAAATGAAGCATTGTAATTCATACGCCGCCTTTGGATGCAGTCGTAAAACATCCTTGGATCACTGCCGAAAATGTCTTTACCCACTTGGATTTTGCCGATCATGCGTTCAATAAAAGCACCAAGTCTGCCAACTTTTGAACCAAGCTTACGCTTAAGAAAATATTCCAGCCCTTCACCTTCGGGAATATCGTAAAACCATTGTGGAGTCTGGACCCATGCCACATCCGGGTCGCGAAAATATCCCATGGTCCGTTCAAGAAATTGCGGGAAAGGACGGGTATCGGCATCAAGAATTACAATGATGTCGCCGTGGGTCAGCTCCATAGCGTTACGCAGGTTCCCGGCCTTGAAGCCCCGGTTATCCGTGCGGGTAATGTAATTGACGCCCTCTTCCATTGCCACTGCGCGCATTTTCTCCCGTTTGCCGTCATCCAGCACGTGGATTTTAATGTCCACCGGGTGGGGATAGCTCACCGCTTTGGAGTCGCGGATGGAGTAACGCACCAGTTCCGGGTCTTCTGTGTATGTCGGCAGAAAGATGTCGATACTTATGGGCCGATCTTCGGGCGGCCTTTCATTCTCGGCCATAATCTCGCTGGTCATGGCCGGGGCCGGTTTGATGGGTTCGTCCTTGTGCGCCCAGAGGTTCACGATGAACAGGGTTGTACTCAGGAAAGACAGAGTTTCAGCCAGTGCCAGCGGAATAGAGAACCAGAGAGCTTCCGTGTTCAGGGAATAGAACCAGCGCCAGTGAAAATACCAGACGCCCATACATATATTGATGGTCGCCAGATACTGGTACAGGAACTGCCGCGCAGCCGAGAACGGAACCGGGCTATACGGTTTCCTGTGTTCATATTCCGTGAAGTAGAAGTCTTTCAAAAGAATGCCTCCGGCGGCTTAAACCCTTTTGCAAAAGGGTTTAAGAATCCCAAAACCTTTTATTAAGCTGTCGCTACGTATGCATTGAATCTGCATGAGTACTAATAACCTTCCAATGCATCTTTTTCACAGGGGAAACTTTGCAGGACTTTATTCAGTCTTGTAAGCCGCAACAGTTCTTCAACCTGCTCCTTTACTTCACAGAGTTTGATGTCACCTTTTACGCCGACCTGCCGCAGAGCGGAGATGATGGCTCCAAGGCCGGAGCTGTCGATGAAATCCACATTTTCCAGATTGAGCAGCAGCCGCAAATTACCTTCCTCAATCAGCTTGAGCAGGGTGTTTTTGAAGTCTACCGCTGTACTGGCATCAAGGCGATGGGTACCGGGTTTGATCACACAAATATCGTTTACGTTTCTAATATCAACTTTCAGCATATCTAGTCCTCCTTAAATTCAATACACACCCTCAGACAAAGCGGCGAAGCCCTATTGGAAAAGTTTGGGAGAGTCCAGAGAACCCTTTCCAAAGGGTTCTTTGGACCCCGGAGGGTCGCCGAAGGCCTCTTACAAATTTCTATGCAACATCCGAATGCGCATCACATCCATGAACATGCGGATTGAATCACGCAACGGGTCCACTTTTGATCCTTCGGCATGCTCCCACTTAACGGGCACTTCCTCGATGCAGTACCCAAGCTTGCGGGCCAGAAATAGCTGCTCCACATCAAAGCTGAACCCGTACAGCTTCTGCTTGTCGGCGATTTTGTGGGCCACCTCGTTGCGGAAAGCTTTGAATCCGCATTGGGTGTCTTTGATCCCGCGAATTGCGAACAGCCCCACCACTGAGTTAAAGATGAAACTCATCAAATCACGGTAAAAGGGTTTTTTCTCCACTTCCGATTCCGCCATGCGCCTTGAGCCGATGGCAATATCGCAGCCCTGTTCGAGTACGGGCAAAAGCTTGTCGATCTCCCCAATGGGCGTGGATAGGTCGGCATCGGAAAAAAGCACAAATTTGCCCTTGGCGCGCAGCATACCGCGGGCCACGGAAAACCCCTTACCAACGTTTTTTACGTTCTCCATGATGGCACTTACATTCTGGTCCTTCATCTCCTGATTGTAGATATCCACGGTTTTGACCACTTCGGTTGTCCAGTCCCGGCTGCCGTCATCCACGATGATGATCTCGCTTCTGTACGGCTGCCCGTCGAGGAACTCCTTCACCGTGTACAAGGTATCGGCAATACGCTCCTGTTCATTGTAAGCCGGGATGACCACCGAAAGGTAATATTCAAAGTTTTTATCATTCATGAGAAACCTCATTTTTTGGCCGTGAGTACTACTCCTGCTGATATTACCAGAATTCCGGCCCAGCGTGTTGCTGAAATTTGATCCCCGAACATCCACCAAGAGCCGATAGCCACCAGCACGTAACCGGAACTAAGCAGCGGATAGGCATAACTGAGATCCAGACGGCTTAAGACCGCCACCCAGATCATCATAGCCAATCCATAGGAGACAAGGCCTCCGAATACCCACGGCTGAAATACAATGGCAAAAGCGGTCATGATGGACGGATCGCCCAGCGGGCCTAGTACGGTCATACCCTTTTTCATGAAAAGCTGCCCCAGAACACCGAGAATCACCGAGCAGGCAACAAGAAGGTAGGATTTCATGATCTAGCTCCTTGAAATCAGGACGATGCCCAGTATGATGGTTGCGATGCCGATATAACGGTGCATGGGGATTTCCTCTTTAAAGAAATATTTTGAGGCGATGGTTACCAGTACGTAGCCTAGACTCATCATAGGATATGCAAGGCTCAGCTCCATGCGCGAAAGGACCATGAGCCACAGAAAAGCCCCCAGTCCAAGGGCGGTGATGCCCATGAAGATATGGATGTTTGCTGCGGCGGCAATAACAGATTTGCCCCCGGACATTTCTTCCTTGATCCGCACCGCGCCAAGCTTCTGGAAAATCTGACCCAGAGTTGTCATGGTCACTGAGAGGACGACAAGCAGGTATTCCATTTATTTATCCCCTTTCGGTGCAAGTTGTTTTTCCATGGTCAGGATATTTCCGTCCTGTCTGCGTTCATATTTTACCGAGTCCATGACTTGTTTGATCAAAAATAGACCGTAGCCGCCTTCCTGCGGGGTATTAAGGTCAGGAGTCTGGATCAATTCAAAATCAAATCCAGGCCCTGAATCTTCCACTTCGATAATTAATTTGGTCCCATCTGAGATTAAGCGCAGGGCAATGCTGGAATCCTCTGGAGAATTACTGTGCCGGATCGCGTTGGAGACTGCTTCGGAAACAGCAAGATCGATATTCTGCCCTGTTTTTTCGTCCATAGGCAGGATGGCCCTGCATTGTCTGACCATTTCTGCACTGATGGACATATTTTTCAGGTTCGCGCTGAATCTGCGGTTCATGAAAAGTGGTTTGTTCATGCTCCGTCTCCGGTACAACGTAGGGTATGAATTGTGATTTCCGGTGGGCAATTGAATCGGGCCTGCACACCGGAACATCCGGCTCCGCGCGAAGTGTAGCCGGACATATTTTTGTGCCTCCAGCTGCCAGATGTCATAGAGCGGGGACAGGTTGCGTGGGTGATGATCGGAATTCCTCCGGGGAGGCAGATTTGACCGCCATGGGTATGACCGCAGATATATAGTTCCACGGAACGGGCGGCAGCTTCCGCATACAGTTCAGGGGAGTGGCTGAGCAGAATTGTAGGGCAGCCTTGAGGCCGGGATCTAAAGGCCCGACCAAGGTCATGGGTGCCGTAGAAATGAGGATCATCCACCCCGGCAAGAAACAGATCCTCCCCGTTATGTTTGATGATTTGCCCTTCGTTAAGCAGAATGCGCATCCCGCTTTCCTCAAGTTCAGGTACTTGTTCAATGAAATCGTGATTTCCCAGTATACCGTAGACTCCGTGGGGAGCATTTATCTGGGTGACCAGCCGGGACATTCCTATGGCGGAAGGTTTATGGCTGTGGTGGGTAAGTAAACGGTAATCCCCGGTAAATACGCAAATATCGCAGCGCAGAGGGGAAATCATGGAAAAAAGGGTCTCGCCGCCGTCAATGAAACCGTCAATGTGGATGTCAGTCAGGTGGAGTATTTTGAATTCATCAAATTGTTCCGGTAGTCCGGGGATAATAACTTCGTTCTTAACTATCTTAAAATCAAGGCTGTTACGCCTGCCCCGTTCACGCATTCTGCTCAGACGCAACGCCGCGTCCACAAAATTTATAAAAGTATCCAGATTTTCCAGATGAATGCGTCCGAACCCTTTCCCATATATTGAAGCGGCATGGTCAACCTGCATTCTCAAACGCCGGGAAACAGCTTCTTCACCCATGCGCCGGGCGAGCGATGAATAAATATCGTATGGCAGAGATTTGGAACTCATGATTGTTCCCCGGTGAATTCAAGGCAGCAGATGGTTACATCGTCTTGCAGGGGCCGATTGTCGCCAAAGGCCAGCATTTCATTATAGACTCCGTCCAGCAATTGTTTTGATGTTTTTTTGTTGTGATCAAGTACACAGGATTCTAGGCGTGGTGATCCGAATTGTTCTCCGCTTGGAGATTCATATTCTGAAAGTCCGTCGGTGTAGCTGATGAGGCGGTCTCCGGGATGGAAGGGGACGGTGTCCTGCTCAAAAGGTATTCCCGCATTTATACCGATGACGCTACCGCCTTTATCCAGGTGTTCAATGCTGCCGTCCTTGCGCAGCAGAAGTGGCGGCAGGTGTCCGGCACTGCTGTATGTAAGGGTCTTTTTTGATTTGCTGATCACACTGTAGAACATGGTGAAATGTTTATTCATTCGTTCAATGGGAAAGTCTGCATCAAGTTGTTTGAGTAGTTCTGACGGAGGAATTACCTTGTTCTGTTGTGCGGTGAAATGATCAGAGCGTGAGAGCAATCGGGAGACGGAGATCGCCGCCAATGCAGCAGAAACTCCATGTCCGCTGATATCCAGCAGGTAAAAGGAGGTTTTGTCCGTATCAAGGGGAACCAGATTGAACATGTCTCCGCCAACGTCCCCGCTTGGCTTGAACAGCCAGTTTAAGCAGACATTGCCCATAGTGCATGTTTCTTGAGGCAGGAAACTTTTTTGGATGAAAGCCGCAGCCGCCAGATCTTCTTTGATGATACGGGCCTTATGTTTATTGCCGGTAATCAGTTTATGCTGCTCCAGCCCGGCGTTGATGACACTGGTGATTGTGTCACGCTCCGCAGGTTTGGTCAGAAAACGGAAAACGTGTCCTTGATTCAGGGCCGTAAGAGCTGCCTTGATGTCCGCATGCCCGGTCAGGATTATCCCGATAACGTCTTCATCCAGCTTTTCAATTTCTACAAGGAATTCCAGTCCGTTCATATCCGGCATTTTAAGGTCGGACACAACAACGGGATATGGGCCGTTCTCTTTAAAAAGTGCCAGCCCTTTTTCGGGATGGTCGGCAGTATCAATTTTAAATTCTTTACGCAGCAGACTACGAAAGGAAGTAAGTATATTCGGGTCGTCGTCCACAAAGAGAATTCTGGGCTTCATCAGCGCAAACCTCAACAAACCTGTATAGTGTTAAGCTTTGGTATGATAATAGTCTAAATTCCGGCAAAAGGTCTATTAAATAAATAGTTTTTTAGGGTTAAAGCGATATTGGCAAGGCCGCAATAGATCTCATCTTTTGATCGATGTTCTTATAATACAAAGTCTTGCGTAATTAACTGAGGGGCAGTTTAATTGTAAAAGTTGTGCCTTCATCTTGGGTGGATTCAAGGTCTATGGTTCCGCCGTGCTTGGCAACGATAATATCGTGAGCAATAGCGAGTCCTTGCCCGCTGCCTTCTCCTACTTTTTTAGTCGTAAAAAAAGGCTCGAATATTTTATCTTTGACCGATTCGGGGATACCGGTTCCGTCGTCGCTGATGCTGATTAACACCTCATCTCCATCCAAATATGTGGAAACAACTATTGTTCCGGTTTGACCTGTTCCTTCATATTTATCCTTGATGGCGTGGGCGGCGTTGACGATCATGTTCAGTAGGACCTGATTTATGTTGCCTTGAAAGCAGTTGACCAGCGGTATGTCCCCAAGCTGCATGTCAATTTCAGCAAAATACTTCCATTCATTGCGTGAAACTGTAGCCGTGTTGGTAATCAAATTATTTATATTCGCAGGTTGTTTCTTCTGTTGTCCGGGATGTGAAAAATCTTTCATTGCCTGCACAATTCCGGCAACGCGGCTGACTCCTTCCTGAGCGCGGTCACAGGATTGTGGGATTTCATCGACTAGAAATTCAAGATCTTCGTCTTCTGCAACTCGGTCACGTTTTTTCAGCAAATCCGGGAAAAGACCGGATTTACGGCACTCATCAAGAATGCGGCTGTCCATTTTGTGAATTTTCAGAAAATCTGCAAATGCTTCTTTTTGAAAAAGGACTGAGTTGCCTACATATTGAATGGGGGTATTAATTTCATGGGCAATGCCGGATGCCAATCTGCCGATGGATTCAAGCTTGCGGGCCATTTCCAGCTTACGCTCAAGATTCTTACGTTCTGAAATATCAAACAGAATTACAGCCAGATGCGGACGGGAACCTATGGTTATAGGCAGAACATGACGGGTAACAGGCAGGGTGTGCCCGTCGTTGTCGAGAATTATAGTTTCCCTGATGGATTCTGTTTCATATGATCTGGGACATATTTCTTCCAGATATTGACCTTGATCGGCAAAGATTCGATCGCAATTGCGGCCCAGAATTTTTCCCCTTGATAGCCCGAACATGTTTTCCGCTACTTCATTTGTTTCGGCAATGGTTCTTTTTTCAAGGTCGATAATAAGGAAGGCTGCGGAAATTCCATCCAGCAGAGAACGCAACAATTCCCTGTTCTGGCGTATTTCTGTTTCGGCTTTTTTACGCTCAGCTACCTCTACGGTAAGCTCTTCAGTTTTGCGGGTCAGGTCTGCGGTGCGTTCATCAACCAATTGCTCCAATTGTTCGTTGAGCATTCGAAGCTGTCGTTCCTGCTCTTTGCGTTCAGAAATATCACGCACAATAGCAGTGAACATGACAGCATCCGGGGTACGAATCTCATTGATAGAAAGGTCGATGGGAAAACGTGAACCATCCTTGCGTACTGCTTCTGCTTCTCTCCCTATCCCGAGAATTTTAGCTATGCCTTTTTTCAAATAACGCCTGATAAAGCGGTCATGGTTAGCTCTCAGTTCTGGGGGTACAAGAACTCTTACATTTTTTCCAACAAGTTCACCGGAATCGTAACCGAAAATTTTTTCTGCTGCCGGATTTATGGTTAATATTTTACCTGTTGAATCGGCAGTGATAATGGCATCGATAACTCCATTGAAGAGAGCGGATAGCTTGGCTTCACGGTCTTCGAGGGATTTTTGGGCCAGTTTCTTTTCGGTGATGTCACTTTTGATGGCAATAAAGTTGCTGACCTTTCCATTTGCATCCATTACCGGGGTGATGGTTTGCTCTTCATAGTACATTTCGCCATTTTTGCGACGGTTTATAAGTTCTCCGGTCCATGATTTACCGGCAAGGATTGTAGACCATAGCTCTTTATAAAATGCAGGTGGCTGCTTTCCCGATTTGAGAACTTTCAGAGTTTTGCCGTAAACTTCGTCAAAACGGTATCCGGTCATGGAGGTGAAGGCTTTGTTGATCCAATGTACGCGCCCTAAGTTGTCCAAAATGACAATGGCATCTGCAGCTGCGGAGAGGGCGGCTCCCTGAATGCGATATTCGGCCAGTTCTTTTTCTTTTGACGAATCTCGGGCGATAATAATGGTTGTAGGCGGTCCTTCCAGCGATTGGAGATATTGAACTTTGACAACAAAAGGAATGTTGCCAGATCCGAAGGTGTAGTTTCCTTGTTGCGAGCTTTGATTGCGCAGGGCTACAGAAAGGGGGTGAGCTTCTGGAGGCAGTTCCTGTTCCCGCTGGCAGAGAGGAAACATTTCTATAACAGGTTTGCCCATGATGAATATGCGTTTCAAACCGATTAATCGCGCAAAGCTGTCATTGCACCATTTTGCCTTGCCTTTATCGTCGGTCCAGAGGATAGCTTCATCAATTGAGCTAAGCACCGCTTCAAGCCGTCCTATTACGGAACGGAGTTCGATAATAAGTTCATCCCGCCCTTTCATGCTGATCAGCCTTCCTGCCGGGATGTTATCTGTGCAGCAAATGTTTTTCGTCCATTAACGGTTCCGCTTAGTATGTAGTGGTCTGCAAGTACAACAGAACCGTCCTCTTTCACTATTTCAAGGTCGAGATGTTGGCCCAGCAAGGATGCGTGTCCTGTTGAAGCATAAGCCGAAAAGCCTAACTGATGGGCATCTCTTAGCGCGGAGGGAATAATGGTCGTCAGTGATTTACCTACAAGGCCGGATTCGGTCCAGCCGAATTCTATGGTAAAGGGGGCGTTAATTGCCGTGATAATCCCGTTGATATCAGCAACAATAACCGGCTTGGCGGTGATGGCGAGAAGTTCTTCGAAGGTCATAATCCAGCTCCTGTATGCAAAGTCAGTTTTATAATCATCTTAAGCATGCCACAAAGACAGGATTTATGACAAGGTAGGCAAAATTGGTTAAACTAACGAGTTCATCATCAGCAGGCCACTTCAATAAATTCGGTAAGTTAACAGCATAAACCTCAGATCATTCGCAAAAGACATTTGACTTATTCCCGCCCCCGGAACTACTTACAGATAGTTTTAACAGCCAACAGACGCAGGGCGATTCACAATGGGCAAAACAGAACATTTCGGACTGGACTTCGAGACATTTGCGAGACTTATCGACAATCTTCATGATGAAATCATCATCTACGATAACAACTATCGCATGCTCTACGTAAACAAGGCCTGTGAGCGTCATTACGGATTTACTCAGCAGGAAATGATCAATATGCCTTTCTGGGATGTGGTCAGTAAACACAATTCATGGGACCGCCCCATCCTGCCTCTTGTCTATGAAAAAAAGCTCCCGGCTAAACAGGAACAGAAAACATATCTGGGCCTTGAAGTACTGACCATTGCAGTCCCCCTGCTGGATAACGAGCAGGAAGTTGAATACGTACTGCTCAGCATTCGTGACAATTTCCATGAAGGGCGTATTCTCCACCCTGAAGAACTTACTGCCAGCAACGAAGACCCTGCCGCGGCCAAGCCTGAAGACCTGATTTATCGCAGTTCATTGATGGAACAGACCGTCATTGCTGCCCGCAAGGTTGCTTCCATCAGCGCCCCCTGCCTACTTCTGGGTGAATCGGGGTGCGGTAAAAGTTTGCTGGCAAAATTCATCCACGCCAACAGCAAACGGGCTGAAAAACCATTTGTGGTGGTCAACTGTGCAGCCATCCCACATGAACTTTTTGAGTCGGAACTCTTCGGACACGTTGAGGGAGCATTTTCCGGAGCAACCAAAGCACGCGGCGGACTTATTGCCAAAGCTGAGGGCGGTACACTGTTTCTTGATGAAATTTCCGAGCTGCCCCTGTCCATGCAGGCCAAACTCCTCTATGCGGTGCAGGAACTTGAATACCGTCCGGTGGGCAGCTCTTCGCCGGTTAAAGCCGATGTACGCATTCTGGCCGCCTCCAACCGCAATATGGAACGCATGGTTGAAACCGGAGCTTTCAGGCAGGACCTCTATTTCCGGCTCAATGTTTTCGACATCGTTATCCCGCCCCTGCGCGACCGCCAGGAAGACCTGATTCCCCTGCTGCACTACTTTTTCAACCGCTACGGCAAAACACACGGCAAAGGCAAACGCCTTTCCTCCGCTGCGCAAAACCTGCTCTGCCAATACTCATGGCCCGGAAACATCCGCGAACTGGCCCATCTTGTGGAACGTCTGGTGGTAACTGTGGAGGAAGAGATCATCACCATGGACCACATTCCGTCTTCCATTTACGAAACCACAGCCACTCCCATTTCGCCTCTGACTTCCGCAGAAAGCCTTGACGATGCCCTTGAAACAGTGGAACGCCAAATGATTATGGATGCCGTTGCCAAACATGGCAGCAGTCGCAAGGTAGCTTCAGCCTTAAAAATCAGCCAATCCCGAGCCTCCCGCCTGATTAGAAAATATCAAATCAAATCGAACTACTAGCGAAACTGAGTCACACTTGACTCGCGAGTCGCTATCGACTCATTCCTTACAAAAACCCGCCCAGCAAAGGGTTTATTCAATACCGAGTCATTAACGACTCAAAATATTTTTATTGATTGAATGATCATACAGCCGTTATAAATCTTAACATACTGGTATTTTTCATCTTTATTTAGTGAAAACTATAACTTTTGGTTGGCACATGACTTGCTCAAAGAGACTCAACACATATTCAAATCAGATTGATGCAGTGTCCGCCGTGGGAAGGAAAATTGCTATGGAGGTAGCAATTAAATACGGACAAACGGGGTGTTTGATTTCGTATAAGGCAACAGCATCACTATTGTGTTCGTGGAGGCAGCCGCATAATAGATTGAATGCGGCATTCAAAAGAGGTGATTTAAAATTCAAGGGAGAGACTGTATGTTTAAGGACAAAAGGTATTACGGGATGGCGTGTGCCCTGCTTGCAACAATGCTTTGGGCCGGTGCTTTTGTTGTTGCCAGACTGGCGGTAGGCCAGATTTCCCCCATGACCCTCGGCGCCAGCCGCTGGTTCATTGCCCTGCTTATCCTGTGTGCTTTCACACTGCCCAGAGTAAAACGCGAATGGCCCGTAGCCAAAAAATTTCTACCCCAGATCATTGCAGCAGCACTGACCGGTGTAGCGGCATACTCTCCGCTCAGTTATTTTGCTGCCCAAACCACTTCAGCCATCAACCTTTCCCTTATTTCCGTAACATCGCCGATCTTTATCGTCATGATCTCTTCACTGCTGGGCCAAAAGCAGTCCATGAACACATGGATCGGTTGTACCGTTGCCCTGATCGGTTCTTTCTACCTTGTATCCGGCGGCGAGCTTCAGCAGCTCCTGGGCCTGCACTTTGCTTCCGGTGATATCCTCATGCTGCTGGCAGCTGTGGGCTTTGCTGTATACAGCCTGATCCTGCGCAGAATCCCCGAGGGACTCTCCCAGCTCACCGTTATGACTCTCATGTCTTTCTTCGCAGTACTCATGCTTATCCCCTGCGTTATCTGGGAATCCACCCAGCCGAGCATGGTCTTCAACATGAACGGCGTTGTATTCTTCAGCATCGTTTTCTCCGCAGTATGTTCCTCAGTCATCGCATGGCTGACCTGGAACATCGGCATTGAACACGCAGGACCTGCAACTTCCGGCATGATCTACTACAGCCTTCCCCTCTGGGGCGGACTGTTCGCCTTTGTCTTCCTCGGCGAGACCATGAACTCCGTCCATCTTGTCTCCGGCGTACTGATCATCGGCGGTATCATCTGGGCCAGCCGTGGCCCCAAAGAAGTCACCGCTGCTCAGGCAGCCGCTAACGAAGCTTAAGCACCTTGACTCCATAGATCCGGGGCGGGCCGATTGCCTGCCCCTTTAGACTCCTTGTTTCTCCCGGAGGTTTAAAAACCTCCGGGAACAGGAAAGGTGCGTCCGGCTACCAGCCACATAAAGGTCTGCAAAGACCATTTCGGAATAACTAACCATTTAAGGAATTGGACAATGAATCGCGACGAACAACAGAAAAAGCTCATTCATCTCAATGTGAACGGCGAAGTCCATTCACTGCATGTAGAGCCGCACTGGACCCTTTCCAAAGTTCTGCGCAATGACTGCGGTCATACCGGGACAAAGGAAGGTTGCGGCGAAGGAGCCTGCGGCTCCTGCACCGTGCTCATCGACTCTGTAGCAGTGCCTGCCTGCATGGTTCTCGCCGTTGAACAGCAAGGCAAGGAAATCGAAACCATCGAAGGACTCTCCAAGGACGGCAAGCTGCATCCCATTCAGGAAGCATGGCTTGAAGAGTACGGCTCCCAGTGCGGGTTCTGCTCTCCGGGTATGATCATGTCCACCAAAGCCCTGCTGCAGAAAAACGCTAATCCAAGCGATGATGAAATCAAGGAAGCCATCAGCGGGAACATCTGTATTTGCAGCAACTACGAGCACATCATCAATGCCGTGCGCAGTGCGGCAAAGAAAATGGCCAAGGAGCAGTGCTAATGATCAAAACCAACTCCATCGGAACCTCCGTCCGCCAGAAAGACGGCCCGGCCCGCGTAACCGGTTCCGCAAAATATTACGCTGACTTCATCTTTCCGGGCATGCTCCAGATCCGCATTCTGCGCTCCCCCTACCCTGCTGCCGATATCGTTTCCATCAACACCAGCGCGGCGGAGAAGATGGACGGCGTCCATCTGGTCATGACCCACGAGAATTGCCCCAAGGCATTCCGCAAATCCCTTTACTATGTAGGAGACCTTGTCGCTGCCGTGGTTGCCGATGATGAAACCATCGCCTACGAGGCCATGGAACTCATCAAGGTTGAGTACGAAAAGAAAAAGCCGGTATTGTCCATCGAAGACGGCATTAAAGAAGGTTCCCCACAGGTATTTGAGGGTGTGGACAACTGTCAGGACTGGGCTTTCCACGCCATCCTCAGCGACCGCGACCCGGAAACACGTCTGTTCAAGACCAAAACCCCGGCGGAATACAATGGTTTTGGAGATATCGACAAAGGCTTTAACGAAGCTGACGTTGTTATTGAGCAGAAGGGCCTCAAATACGCCTATTGCAAAGGTCCGGCCATGGAGCCACGCGGCTGTTCAGCTAATTTCGACGGCACCAAGCTGCATGTCTACACCCACTCTCAGGGCCTGCATGACGAAAAGCTCTGCCTTGCGCAGGCTCTGGGCATCAGCGCCAACATGCTCAACTATGTTTCCCCGTTCACCGGATCAAGCTTCGGCGGCAAAAACGCATTCCCGCTGGACCGCAACATCGCGTCCCACTATCTGGTAATCGCCGGACTGGCCTGCCTTGATCTTAAAAAACCCGTACACTGCCCCTATTCCCGTGAAGAAGAGATGGTTTCCGGCTGGTCACGCGGCAGCATCGGTGATGTAAAGATCGGCTTCAAGGACGACGGCACCCTGACCACCATGGAAATAGCCCACTGGCAGGAAACAGGAGCGGGCGGTGATAAATATCCCGCTAAAAACGCCATGCTGGCAACGGGCGCGGTTATGTATTCCCATAACTGCGAACATTTGCGCGGCAAAATACGCTACGTGAACACCAACCGCTTCCCGGCTGCCGGCTGGCAGGGGTACGGTGCACCCGAAGGTGTCTTTGCCGTGGAAACCACCATGGATATCGCCGCCGACAAGATGGGCATGGACCCGGTTGAAATCCGCAAGAAAAACTGCATGCGCACCGGAGATATCGACTCCGGCTGGGACCCGCTGATCTATAAGTCCTGCTACATTTCATCTTCAGGCATCCGCGACTGCCTTGATGAAGGAGCCAAGTTTCTCGACTGGAAGAACAAATGGCAACACCCCAGTAAAAAAGAAGGCCGTATCCGCAGCGGCATGGGCGTGGCGATCTTCGCCATGGGCGCAGGACGTCCCGGACCGGGCAACTCCAGTGAGGCCATGGTCAAAATCTACCCTGACGGATCAGCCGCGCTGGTCTGCGCCATTGCCGATATCGGACAGGGCCAGCACACTGTCCAGTGCCAGATCGTAGCCGATGTACTGGGACTTCCCTACAAAAAAATCGGAATTGTCTGCCACGACACCGACTCTACTCCGTTCGCGACACTGGTTGCCAACAGCTGCGGCACATGGATTCAAGGCTGGGCAACCTACGAGGCAGCACTTGATGCCAAACGTCAGGTTCTAGACCTTGCCGCTGCTCAGCTGGGAGTTCCGACACAAGCCCTTTCCATGAACGAGAAAGGCGTCTTCGTCACTGCCGAACCGGAAAAAGGGCTGACCTTTGCCGAAGCATTCGGCGCACGCGGTCATTACGGCGGTATCCACGAAGTCACCGGATACTACGTCAACAATTCCCCGCATCCCAACGGACTCAAGGACGGCAAAGAAGATCAGGTTTATATTCCCAAGGAAAAGGGCGCGCAGTTCATTTCTCTCGACGTGGATACCGAGACCGGAATGATCTCCAATGTTAAAGTCATCATGGCCCAGAACGTCGGTAAAGCATTGAATCCCAAAATTGTAGCCGGACAGCTTTCCACCTCCCGTCACGGAGTTGAAAATGCAATCCTCGGTAATGACTGCATTGTGGACAAACGCAACGGCTGGCTGATGACTCCCAACTGGGTAGATTACCGCCACTCCACTGCCATGGAATGCGACGTTGAACCCATCATCATTGAGAAACCGGGCGATCCGACCCACCCCTTTGGAGCCACCGCCTGCGGTGAAGGCGCAGCCTGCCCCTCTTTGGCCGCGTTCTCAAACGCCATTTTCAACGCCATCGGCGTCAGAATCATCGAAACCCCGTTCACCCCCGACAAAATCCTTGAGGGCCTCGGCAAAATTCAGCCCAAAAGGAGGAAGAAATAATGAGACGTTTCAATCACTTTGATGCTTCCAGCATTGAGGAAGCCGTATCCCTTTTGCAGGAATACAAAGACTCCTCCTACGTAATCGCAGGCGGCAGTGACCTCATGGGCTGCCTCAAAGATAACCTCTGGATGGAATATCCCAAGGCAGTCATCAACCTGAAAACCATCCCCGGACTGAATGATATACAAGTCGAGGAAGACGGGCTGCACATCGGCGCACTGGTGACCCTCACCGAGCTTTCCGAATCCGCTCCCGTCAAAGAAACATGGCCCGGACTTGCAGAAGCCGCCCGCCGCACAGCATCCCCCTTGCTGCGCAATATGGGCACTGTTGCCGGGAACATCTGTCAGGAAAACCGTTGCTGGTACTACCGCTACCCGGACAAAATAGGCGGACGCATCGACTGCGTGCGTAAAGGCGGAAAACGCTGCCTCGCCGTCCCCGGTGACCACCGTTTCCATTCCATCTTCGGCGCGGTGAAAAAATGTATCGCTGTAAACCCCAGTGATACTGCCCCCGCCTTTGTGGCCCTTGATGCGACCGTCAAGACTACTAAGCGCGAAATCCCCATTGACGAATTCTTCTCCGCTGAAAACGGCGCAGGTTCCACTGTGCTGGAGCGCGATGAAATCGTCACTGAAATCTTCGTGCCCCGCCCGCAAGCAGGTTCTACCAGCGCATTCATGAAGATCGCCTACCGCAAGTCCATTGACTTCGCCATCGTCAACTGCGCCGCGAGTATCACCGTCACAGACGGCAAGATCAGCGCGGTCCGCATCTGCCTGAACGGAGTTCATAACAATCCCCGCCGCTGTGAAACTTCCGAGGAAGCACTCATCGGTAATCCCCTTTCCGAAGAGCTGGCAGCACAGGCCGGAGAACTGGCAGTGGCGGAAGCAAAACCGCTCTTCCAGAACATCCACAAAGTCCAGATGGCCAAAACCATCGTAGCCGACACCCTTATGGAGTGCGCCAAATAAGCGCAGGAAGGTTAGCCCTATGGCAGATCAAAGCTTCAAACAGGAAATAGCAAAGACCTCCGGCATTATTCTCGCAGCCGGAAAAGCAACCCGCATGGGCAGGGACAAATTGTCTCTGCCCTTCCGGGGCAAGCCCATGGTCCAGCATGTCATCGACGCCGCGCGGGCTTCCCAGCTCAGCAACGTAACTGTCGTACTGCCCGAAAAGTCGGAACTGCACGACATTCTCGACCTTGAAGGATGCGAAGTCGTCACCAGCCCCGAGCGCGACAAAGGGCAGGCTGAATCCTTCAAAGCCGGTCTTCGCAACGTTAAGGACCGCGTGCAGGGAGCAATGTTCTTTCTCGGCGACCAGCCGCTCATCGAGCCGGAAACCATCAACAGACTGGTCTGGGCATTTTCGCAGGAACCGCAGTGCTGGGTCGCGCCCATTCAGGAAGGAATGCGCGGCAATCCCATCACCATCCCCAGCACATGGTTTGAACGCGCCCTTGAACTGGAAGGTGATACCGGAGCAAGGCCGCTGCTGGCTGCCCCCGGACTGGCCCTGCGGCTGGTGCGTATCCACGAAGTCGGCCCGTTCATCGACGTAGATACCGAGCTGGAATACCAGCAGCTGCTGGATCGCTACGAAAGTAAAAGTGCTTAAGAAAATTTAGTGCTAAAGCGGCGAAGCCCATTAAAAGTTTTAGGAGAGTCCAGAGAACCCTTTTCCAAAAGGGTTCTTTGGTCCCCGAAGGGCCGCCGGAGGCAAACATGAATCAAACACCCATAATCGCCATTCGCGGCGCAGGCGACCTTGCTACAGGCATTGCCATGCGCCTTTACCGCGCAGGCCTACGCCGCATCATCATGCTTGAAACCGGGCATCCGCTGGCTGTCAGGCGCACCGTAGCTTTTTCCGAAGCCGTTTATCACGGCGAAGTACAGGTGGAAGGCGTAAGTGCTGTCTTCACTGAAAACATGGAAGAAGCTGCTGCCGCATGGGACAAGGATGCGATTGCAATTCTATGCGATCCCTGTCTGCTTAAATTGGATGAGATCAAACCCGAAATTCTAATCGACGCCATCATTGCCAAGAAGAACCTCGGCACTGAAATCCACATGGCCCCGCTGGTTATCGGGCTGGGACCGGGCTTCACCGCCGGAGAGAATGTACACAAGGTCATTGAGACCAAACGCGGGCACCACATGAGCAGGGTCATCCATGAAGGGGCAGCCGAACCGAACACCGGGATTCCGGGCAGCGTTAAAGGATTCACCGTAGAACGGGTCTACTGGGCAGAAAATGGCGGAGTCTTCAACACAACCTTCGATATCGGCGACGAGATTTCAGAGGGCGAAACACTGGGCGATGTGGACGGCACCCCGGTGGTAGCGAAGATTTCCGGGGTTATCCGCGGACTGTTGCGTAACGGCACCCCGGTGCGCAAACGGACCAAGCTGGGTGACATCGACCCCCGGGCAACAAAGACATATTGCGGAGAGGTTTCGGACAAAGCACTGTCCATCGGCGGCGGGGTTCTGGAAGCGGTTTGCGCACACATTTTTTCCAAGGACTAACCATGGGTTTGGAGAGCAGCAGTCTTAATAAACTCATACAGCCTGAGCAGAGGCTGATCACCCTCACCGGAGCGGGGGGGAAAACTTCGCTGTCACACTGGCTGGGATCGCTTTTAAAGGCAAACAGAAAGCGAGTCATAACCACCACGACAACGAAGATCCTCCCGCCCAGCCGGGGGCATATTGTTTTGAAGGCGGACGGTCCCGATTTCATCAATCGGGTCCGGACCGCCTTTACTGCTGTTTCAGGGATCACCGTGGCCCGCGACTATGATCCCGATTCCGGCAAACTGCTGGGGATCAGCCGGGAAACGGTTTCTGAATTACTTGATGCAGAGCTGGCAGACGTCATTCTGGTGGAGGGTGACGGAGCGGCCCGCAAGCCGCTGAAAGCCCCGGCAGGACATGAACCGGTAATCCCGGTTGAAAGCGACCTTTGCATCGGGGTCATGGGCATTGATGCGGTTTACCGGACCATGAGCAAGGGGTGCGTGCACCGCAGTGAAATATTCAGTGCCGTCAGCGGGACAAAAACCGGAGATGTGATCAGGCCGCGCCACCTGATCAGACTTGCCGAGTCAAGAATGGGGCTGTTCAAAGGATCACCTGCGGGATGCGCAAAAGCGGTTTTCCTCAACAAAACCGACAGCCCCGGCGGCATGGAGCTGGCTGCTGAATTCACGCGTCTTTTAGCAAGGACAAATTGGACGGCAACAGGCAGTCCGGACATAAAATGGTTTGCCGGAAGCGTACACAACAGGGAAATTTTCACGCTTCCACAGATCATCCCGGCCCTGTCACCTGAACAGATAATGCAACCTGCATTTTCATAATTGTTCTGAAAGGGAGAAAATATTTATGGATCATCAAAAAAAGACCGAAGAACTGATCGCCCCCTGCCCCACAGGCAGGAACGGAGTCTGTAAAATCTGTTTTTACGGGGCCTTTTCACTCATCCTCGCCACCTGTATACCGCTCATGCTCTACCCCAAAGAGGGCGAACAGGTCATCAACTCACTTTTCAAATTCATCACCGTGGAAATGGGCTGGCTGTACATGCTCGCCGCGCTGGGAGCTTTTTCACTCATTCTCTGGTTCGCCTTCGGCCCCTTGAGTTCCAAACGGCTGGGCGATAAGGTCGAATACTCAACTTTCTCATGGATCGGCATGCTCTTCTGTGCCGGGGTGGGTGCCGGGATCATGTTCGGCGGTTCCATCGACTGGGCCTATTACATGGCCTACCCCATGCACGGCGAGCCTGCCGGATCTTGGAAGGCTGCTGAATGGGGCACGGCCTACGGCATGTTCCACTGGGGTCCCATCTGCTGGTCCATTTATGCCATCCTCGCCATCCCCATCGGCTACAGCTACTACGTCAAGAAAATCCCCATTCTGAACATTTCGCAGGCCTGCAAGGGCTTACTGGGTGATAAAGTTCACGGCTGGCAGGGCAAGGTTATTGATATCCTTTTCATGGCCGGTCTGGTTGCCGGATCAGCCACCGCGCTGGGATTGGGCATTCCCATTGTTGCCGCCGGGGTCGTCTCAGTAACCGGAATAGAACACTCCTTCCTGCTGGAATTCGGCATTCTTGTGCTGGTGACCCTCATTTTCTCGGTGACTTCCTGTCTGGGACTAAAAAAAGGACTGAGCAAGCTTTCCGACTTCAACGTCTACATGGCCATGGGATTGATGCTTTTCGTCTTCATTGCCGGCCCTACTGTATTCCTCACCGACATGGCAATCTCGTCCATGGGACTCTTGATCTCAAACTTCATCACCATGGCAACATGGATGGACCCGGTGGGCGGCAAGGGCTTCACTCAGGACTGGACCATTTTCTATTACGCATGGTTTGTGGCCTACGCCCCGTTTATGAGCCTGTTCATCGCCAAGATTTCACGCGGACGGACCGTGCGTCAGGTAGTTCTCGGACCGATCATCATCGCGTCTTTCGGCTGTGGCTGTTTCTATCTCATCTTCGGTAACTTCGGTCTTTTTCTGCAAATGACCGGACAGCTTGATGCGGTCAGCATGGTCACCCAGATGAAAGGAGCCACAGTAATCATGGCTATTGCCGATTTCCTGCCCTTTGCCTCGCTCTACAAGCTGGTCTTCGCCACGGTCACTGCCATCTCCATGGCTACCACCTTTGATGCTGTTTCATTCGCCCTCGCCGCCACAACCACCACCATGCTCTCCCCTGAAGAGGAACCGGCCCGCTGGAACCGTTTATTCTGGGCAATATCACTGGGCATGGTCCCCACCGGAATAATGCTCATCGACGGGCCGCTCTCAGTACTCCAGACCGCTTCCATCGTGGTCGGTCTGCCCGTACTCGGCATTGTCATCATCGGCGTGGCTTCATTCTTAAAAGAATACCAACGCACCGGATGGGTTGAGACCCGCTGCAAACCATAAACTTTGATGCGCTACGCGCTTTAGATAAATAGATTTCGCCTCCGGCGGACAAAGGGGATAATCCCCTTTGCAAACCCTAGTTGGGGTTAAATTTTAAAAGGGGATACGGTTTATGAAAACCATACAAGTTCAAGACGCAGTGGGCACCGTTTTATGCCACGACATTACCCGCATTGTTCCGGGCGAAGACAAAGGCCCTGCTTTCCGCCGGGGCCATATCGTTACTGAAGAAGATGTGCCTAACCTGCTCGATATCGGCAAGGAACACCTTTACGTATTCGACCCGGAAGACGGCTACGTGCACGAAGATGATGCGGCTCAGCGCATTGCCGAAGCTGCCGCCGGACCGGGCATTGAACTTAGTTCACCCAGCGAGGGCAAGGTCAATTTTACTGCCACCCGTGACGGACTGCTGGATCTTGATACCGAAACATTGTTCAAGCTCAACTCAGTGCAGGATGTCATCTTCGGAACCATCCACAGCAACCAGTTGGTCAAAGAAGGCCGCGGCCTTGCCGGGACGCGGGTTATCCCGCTGGTTGTGCACGAAGACACCATCAAAGAAGCGGAACAGGTGTTGCGCCAGCACCCGCCGCTCATTCAGGTCCGCCCGCTGAAAAACTGCAAAGTGGGCATCGTCACCACCGGAAGTGAGGTCTACAATGGACGCATCAAGGATAAATTCGGCCCCGTAGTCAGGAATAAATTCGAAGGCTACGGCAGCTCCATCACGGGGCAGACCCTTGTTTCCGATGAACAGGAAATGACGGTCAAAGCCATCGAAGATTTCATTAAACAGGGCGCGGACTTCATCGTCGTCACCGGGGGCATGTCCGTGGACCCCGACGACCAGACCCCTGCATCCATCCGAGCCACCGGCGCAGAAGTAATCACCTACGGTGCCCCCACTTTCCCCGGTGCCATGTTCATGTACGCCAAGCTGGGAGATATTCCCATCGTGGGTCTGCCCGGTTGCGTCATGTACTACAAGGCCAGCATTTTTGACCTGATCGTACCCCGTATTTTAGCCGGAAAAGAAGTAACCCGAGAGGATATCATCGGACTCGGACACGGCGGATATTGCGAAGGTTGTGCTGAATGCCGCTACCCGGTCTGCGCATTCGGAAAGGGAGTTTAGCAGTACGATAAAAACAACTCCCTCTAATAACGAAAGATTAAGCAGTTATTCCGTCACATTACAAACATAAACCGAAACTCGCAATATTACAGAAATAAAAAGGAACATCGATGAAATTTAAAGATTGGAGCTTAAAAACTAAAATAATTATCCCCACTTTCTGCGTGGTAGTGGCCATCCTTACGGCCAGCACATGGATAATGACCAGCCAGTCCAGAGATCTGGCAGTCAAACAGGCAACTGAAAATGCAAAATCAGTTGCTGATGGATATGGAAATGAAATATCTGAAACTTTAAGTAAGGCTCTTACCGCAACGCGAACACTTACCGCCATGTTTGAGATGGGTGCTGACTACACTCCGGTCCCTGACCGCGAGTTCCTTGATTCCGTTCTGGTAAAAACCTTAAAAATGCACCCCGGTATTGCCGCTGCATGGTGTGGCTTTCCTCCAAATAAATTCGATGGCCGCGAAGCAGAATACATGGACAAGTACAATGGTGCTTATCTGAATTGGTATCATCGCGAAAATGGTGGAATAGCCGAACGCTTCACCGGCGGCAAAGGCATGGAAGAAGCTGCGTGGTTTAAAGTTCCAATGGCAGGCCATGTTGAAACCATTACAGAACCCTATCCTTGGAAAGTTGAAGGAAAAACTTTTTGGCTCTGCTCAACAGGATATCCAGTCAAAAAAAACGGTCGAAACATCGGTTGTGTCGGCGTTGATTTTTATCTCAATGACTTGCAGGAAGCCGTGCTTGCAATCAAACCGTTTGAAACCGGCTATGCATTTCTTGTCACCAACAAAGGTAATTTTGTCGCCCATCCAGACGAAGAGGTTCAAGGTAAAAACCTTGATGATGTCATGTCTGAAGATCACAAATTCAAAATTCTGAGTGCTGTAAAAAACGGGCAGGCCTACTCATATATTCGCATTTCCCCTGAAAGCGGCAAAAGAGAGTATGTCACATACGCTCCTATCAAAGTAGGCAAAACAGAATTCCCCTGGTCCATCGCTCTGGTTATTCCCATGGATAAGGTTGAAGCACAGGCCAACGCCATAGCTGAGAACAGCATGATCGTCAGTGCTGTTTCAGTCATAGTCCTTCTCGGCATTTTATTTCTGCTGGGTGGAATGATCAGTAAGCCGATCCAAAAAATTGCCGGATATACCGCCAGCGTTGCAGAAGGCGACCTCGATGCAGAATTGACCATTTCCCAGAAAGACGAAATCGGCCGTATGGCTGACTCATTGCGGGCGATGGTTGGAGAATTGAAGAAAACAATTCTGAAAGCAGAAGATGAAACCCGCAAGGCCGAAGAGGAATCTCATAAAGCCAGAGAAGCCACTGCTGAAGCGGAAGAAGCACGCCTAAAGGCTGACCGCGCCAGAACTGAAGGATTGCATCATGCAGCCGACCGTGTTGAGCAGGTTCTGGAGCATGTCGTTTCAGCTTCTGAGCAAATGTCTGCACAATCCAATGAATTATTGCAGGGGACTGAAATCCAAAGCGACCGCATCTCATCCACAGCCACAGCAATGGAGGAGATGAACGCAACGGTACTTGAAATCGCCCGGAACGCCGGAGACGCAGCTTCTGCAAGCACCAATGCTCAAGGCAAGGCTGAAAGCGGAGCTACGGTTGTAGGCAAAACCAGAACCGCACTGGATAACACTGTTTCCGAAGTTAATAATCTTAAAAGTAACATGGAAGAGCTGGACAATCAGGCCAAAGGAACTGAAGCCATCATAGGCGTGATTACTGACATTGCCGACCAGACCAACCTGCTTGCGCTTAACGCGGCAATTGAAGCTGCTCGGGCTGGCGAGGCCGGACGCGGATTTGCAGTAGTTGCCGATGAGGTACGTAAACTTGCAGAAAAAACCATGTCTGCAACCGGTGAGGTTTCTGATTCCATAGGCGCAATCCAGCGAGTAGCCGAAGAAAATATTAAGTCCATGGGGACTGTATTTAAGCGCATAGGAGAAGCCAGCGACTTCTCTGAAAGCTCAGGCGGTGTACTGCACGAAATCGTCTCTGAATCACAGGAGAGTGCGGAACAGATTCAAAGCATTGCCACTGCGGCTGAGGAACAGTCTGCAACTTCCGAAGAGATTAACGGAGCCGTAGAAGAAATCAGTAGAATCACGGAAGAGACAACCAACAGTGCCCGTGAATTTGCAATGGCACTTGAATCTCTTGCAGAGCAGGTAGCTGAAATGCAAATTATTGTTAAAGATCTGAAGGAAGAATAAGGAAGTAAAGCCCCCAATGCGTTATCACATTGGGGGCTTAACTTTTTATGGAACCAACACCGGAGCACCTACGGTTGGGGATTGGGCTCTTTGCTGACTAAAGTCTTCACCTTTTCCTTTCAGATCAAGTCGGAACTCTTACATTTAATTAACGCAGGCTTTGAAGATTTCAGACTTCATGACCTTCGCTTCCAACTTAGCCGAGGCAGGCGAATCCCTTCATTCCATCGGAGAACTGCTTGGGCACACCGACAAACGCACAACTGAAATTTACGCTCATCTTTCCAGTGGACACCTGACCCAGTCGATCCAGAAGCTTTCCTATCATCCAGAGTAATTTGCACTACTCATTTCAAGCTAAGTAGGACTAAGGTCAACACAGTGAAGAAGTGAGCTATCTTGAATATATAAGAACTCACTTTCTCTTGAAGTCCCTCACCCCCCAAAGACATATCACTGGGGTGGGGATGGGAAAAAGTTGTAGCATACGCAATTGTCGCTGAAATACCTTGAAGCCATATTGTAGAATCAATTTTGTAGCTTGAAAAACAAAGCACGCTGAGCAGCATAAGCAAAAACAATAAAACACTCAGAACGAAGCTTTTGACAAATGACTCATGTACTTTTTTAAATATTTCTAAATGGTGATCTTTGACTAAATTCGGAAACTTTCTTCTTGTATAAGATTCCGCCGAAGGCCAGTGACATAGAATCAGAATAGTTAGGATGATCTGACCCTTCCAATCTTTTATCTCAGATTCAACATCAAAATTATTCATCAAGAACTCCATTTCTTAATTTACTCTTATCTGCCAATAACTCTATCCCTTAAAATTTCGAACTATCAACTACAGGTATGAGCATATACTCTTTCTCAAACCGCCACCACAACCGTCACCCAAATTGAATTTTGCGTACAATTTGCGTACACAGCCACTTTTCGGCCCATACAAAGAAAGCCTCACAATGCGATAAAACACTGTGAGGCTTAACTTTTTCATGGAGCCAACGAGGCGAATTGAACGCCCGGCCTGCTGGTTACGAATCAGATTTGAATTTTTTCCTAAATACGCTATATACCACCTTATCTACTTGAATTACTGGACTTTTAGACCACCTAGACTTTCAGAAATGTTCATGTAATATCAGCTTAAGCAACAAAAAAGAGGTACCAAAGTGGTACTCAATTTTAACTCTGATTCTTCCAAGGTGTATAAATGCGTAAATGGATCACTTCCGCAAAATATCCCGGCATTCGCTGGTATGAACACTCCACCAGAAAACACGGTCCCCGCCCCGACCGCTGCTTCGGCCTTCGTTACTCCCATAATGGCAAGAGGTACCAGCCGACTCTGGGTTGGGCATCAGCAGGATGGACCGAAGCCAAGGCTGCACTCACTCTGGCCGAACTGAAAGAAAATATCAGAACTGGCGAAGGCTGCATTTCCCTGACCGAAAAGAGGGAGCTCGCAGAGAAAAAGCGCGAAGAAAAGGCCATTAAGAAAGCAAAAGACAAGAAAGCCAGCGTTACCTACTCACAATTCTGGGAGAAATACTACTGGCCGCAGCAGAAGCACAAAGCCAAGGGTTCAGTAAGGACCGAGGAAGGACTTTACCGGAACTGGATCGCTCCCTTCATCGGCGATATGCCGCTCAGCGAAGTTCGCCCTAAGGACATTGAAAAGATCAAAACCGCCCTGCTCAAGAAAAAACGGGCAACCTCCACAATCAAATACACCTTCGGAACGATTTCCCATCTCTGGAACATGGCCCGCCGTGACGAGTATGTGCATGGCGATTCACCGACCACTAAAATTTCAGTCCCCAAGCACGATAACCGCAGAGAACGGTTCCTCACTCCCGAAGAAGCCAAAACGCTGCTGGCCGAACTGAAACAACATCGCGGCCACACCCATGACATGGCCCTGCTCGCTCTGCGTTGCGGCCTGCGCTTCGGCGAAATTGCGGCCCTCACATGGCACGATCTTGATTTGGAAGGAAAGAAGCTCTCCATCAGGGACACCAAAGGCAAGGTCAACCGCCAAGCCTACCTGCTCAGCGACACACTCGAAATGCTCTCCAGTCGCTTTGACGAACACAAAGGGCCAGACTCGGATCTGATCTTCCCATCCAGAAACGGCAAAGTCATGGATACGGTTTCAAACATCTTTCCGCGAATCGTTAATCCCATGTTCAATGAAGGAGTCACCGACAAACGGCTCCGGGTCTACTTCCATACCCTGCGACACACCTTCGCTTCATGGCTGGTCCAGCGCGGCGTGGATTTGTACAGCGTGAAAGAACTCATGGGACACGAGGATTTCAAAATGACCCAGCGGTACAGCCACCTTTCCCCGGATGGATTGATGCGGGCTGTAGAAGTTTTGGAGGAGTAGCATTTTCCAATAATTCTTGTCCTTATCTGTCACCCGCTGTCTTTTTTTGTCTTTCTCTGTCTTTATTCTTTACTAATTGATATTTTAAAGAATTTTCCAAAAACAGCTTCGCAAAGACAAATAATGACAGATAAGGACATGGCGTCCCAAGGCAGGACAGGTAAGGTAGGCCCACTTTTTCAAAGCGGTGTCCCTTACGTCCTGCCCAGCCTTGGGCTGAGGGTGGCTTATTCACCTTCGGTTCAACGTGTTTAGTTGATGGAATTGGGGCTGCTCACTTTTTATCGTCGCGATTAAAACCCAGTTAAGAAAATCGCTTAAGCTGCAATCCATATAACGTGCTGTTTTTTATTGGACACACACAAAGACGGTTCGCATAAAAGGGTTTGAGAGTTAAAACCCAGTTAAGAAAATAATCTTGTGCCACCACGGAACATATCCCGCGCGAGGGTTATTTGGGTCAGCCTGTTTATTCCGAAGAATCTTTCAATTCAACTAAATCTGCTTCAATCTCTTCAATGGTGGGCATGCTGCCCTTTAAATTTTCCGGCAATTCTTCAGTCAGCACAAACTCGCTCACACCCATAGGCTTGTTAATATCACGCAGAGCAAATTCTGTTTCAATTTTATTTTTATCGCGGCAAAGAAGCATGCCTATTGTGGGGTTGTCTTCTTCTGATTTCAAAAGGCTGTCTACGGCTGAAAGATAAAAATTAAGTTTCCCTGCGTACTCAGGGATGAATTTGGTATTCTTCAGTTCCACCACAACATAACAGCGCAAAGTGATATGATAGAAAAGCAAATCCAGATAGTAATCACTTTCCCCCACTTCCAAATGATATTGCTTACCCACAAAAGCAAAGCCTTTGCCGAGTTCAAGCAAAAATTTAGTAATATGCCCGACTAGCTGTTGTTCAATATCCCGTTCATTATAGGGCTGGGTCAGAGTAAGAAAATCAAAATTGTAGGGATCTTTTACTATTTGCTGCGCTAAGTCTGACTGCGGAGCAGGAAGCGTACAATCAAAATTTGTAATTGCTTTTCCCTGACGTTCAAACAGATCTGATTTAATTTGCAAAGCCAGAACGTCCCGACTCCAACCATTTGATAAGACTTCATCAATGTAGAAACGGGCCTCTTCATAATCCTTGATTTTATCCAAGATTATTTTGATATGACTCCAAGGCAACCTACCAGCAATACAAGAAATTATTTCCGGGATATTTTGTGCCCCGGAGGGAGGCACAATTCCATCTTCATTTTGTGCCCCGATGCGGGGCACAATTAAAGAGTCGACCGGGAACTCAGCAAAAAAACTATAAAACTTCTTAATATAATAGAGGTTACGCCGGGAAAATCCTTGAACGCCAACAAATTCTGATTTCAAATCCTGCGAAAGTTGGTCAATTACTTTGTTACCCCAGTTATTTTCATTCAGCTTTACGGCAATCGATTCACCCAATTCCCAATAAAAGAGGATCAGTTCTCTATTGGCAGCTAAAGCCGAACGTAGTTGCGCTCGGGCAACACGTCCTTTTATCTCTTTAAGCCATGATGCGTATTGTGAATCAAATTTTGAAATGCTCATAATTTTCTTAAAATAAACTCGACGTTAGGCGTTAATTCGTTGCTGATTGATCTATACGCTAGATCAACAACATAGTCTTTTGTTTTTACGCATACAAATGTTAATATGAATCTTAGTTTGCTGTTTCAATCCACGCCCCTGTGCGGGGGGCGACCTAACGACGGCTACCACAGCAAAACAACCCACGTGTTTCAATCCACGCCCCATGCAGGGGACGACATCCACGGGTAAGGTAAGCTGCAACGTTTTCGAAGTTTCAATCCACAGCCCCGAACGAGGGGCGACTTCTCAAAATAAACCGATCATACCAAAATCCAGTATTTCAATCCACGCCCCCGCATGAGGAGCGACCCATCCGTAAAGAGAAGAAGACCAGAGCTTGGGAGTTTCAATCCACGCTCCCGCACGGGGAGCGACTCGGGCTGTTCGTAACCAGCTGCAATGGTGGTCAGGTTTCAATCCACGCCCCTCTGTTAGGGACTACGTAAGTTCATTTGCTTTATTTTCAACGCAAATATTTCAATCACGCCCCCGCATAGGGAGCGACCAGCAAGCAGCACAAAAATGTTTTGCAAGCCATTGTTTCAATCCGCGCCCTCGTACGAGGGAGGCGACTCGAACAATTTAAATCCGCGTAAGCGGCGGGAGGGTTTCAATCCACGATCCATACTAGAAGCGACTTCCAGATTACTTTTTTACCCTGTTTGTAATACGGGTTTCAATCCATGCCCCCGCGCGGAAAGCCACTTCTGGATGGTGCGCTTGTTAACGTTATCTATCATATTTCAGTCACGCTCCCGTATGAGGAGCGACACGCCGAAAGACGAGGTGAACGCATTTATCATCCAGTTTCAATCCGTGCCCCCGAGCGGAAGGCGACGAGCGAGTCCGCCACGGGCATGTCCAACGCCCTGTTTCAATCCACGTCCTCGTGCAGGGAGGGGCAACATGTATCCATAGCGTGAAATGTATCCATCGGGTGGTTTCAACCCACGCCCTCGTACGGGAACGACTCGGCAAGATCGCACTGCAACACATCGACCAGACCGTTTCAACCCGCACCCCCGCATAGAGGGTGACTGTTGTCCAACAGCCCGAAGGTTGCGAATACGTCGTTTCAATCCACGCCCCCACAAAAGGCGACTAGCAAACATACGACGGCGACGTTAGGCCACTTCGTTTCAGTCTACACCCTGCTTTATAGAGTGGCAAACAGCTTCACGATTTTCAAGCCACTTCCCCATGCAGGGAGCAACCTGTATCCTCAAAACGAAAAACCGGTATACCTTTATTTCAATCCACGTCCCCACGCGGAGGACTACTTATCCATGCTCATCGGTGCAGCACACCAGATGCTGTTTCAACCCACGCCCCCCGCGGGGGGCGACTGGCTGTATTCGATGATGACGTTGGGCATGTCTGCGTTTCAATCCACGCCCCCGCGTAGGGGCGACCCTGTTGAATCGAAAAAACAAAAATATGGATATAGTTTCAATCCACGCTCCCGCATGGGGAGCGACTGGCTGTCACAACGATTTCAGTTTTAAGAGCATTGGGTTTCAATCCACGCTCCCGCATGGGGAGCGACAGACACTTTTCGTTATGACACCAAATTTGCGAACGTTTCAATCCACGCTCCCGCATGGGGAGCGACCACGAACATAAAATAACTGCGCTGTATCCACAGGGTTTCAATCCACGCTCCCGCATGGGGAGCGACCATATTGTCAGTTATATTATCTTGAGCGGTTACGAGTTTCAATCCACGCTCCCGCATGGGGAGCGACCATTAATTAAACCTGATTGGGTTGAGTTAGACTGTTTCAATCCACGCTCCCGCATGGGGAGCGACGGTATGCACTCATTACACCCCCATAAAATTATTAGTTTCAATCCACGCTCCCGCATGGGGAGCGACCGGCTTTTGATGAGATTCTTGTCGGTGATGCAGAGGTTTCAATCCACGCTCCCGCATGGGGAGCGACCAGAGTTCAGACGATGTCCGGAAAGTGGGCAAAAAGTTTCAATCCACGCTCCCGCATGGGGAGCGACTCTGTTGTATAGGTTGATGCGTCAGATCCGCCCTGTTTCAATCCACGCTCCCGCATGGGGAGCGACACCTCCGAAAATATCCAGCAGCTGAGACTTATCGAGTTTCAATCCACGCTCCCGCATGGGGAGCGACAAGCTATTGAAATGTCAATCGGTCCGGTTGAACAGGTTTCAATCCACGCTCCCGCATGGGGAGCGACGAGACCTGTACCCCAATGTTCCCGGCGAGACTTGGTTTCAATCCACGCTCCCGCATGGGGAGCGACAAGAGCACAAGATTAATAGGGCTGTTGCGAAGTTGTTTCAATCCACGCTCCCGCATGGGGAGCGACTCAATGCGACAAAGAAGAAAGACCAGACGAAAGCGTTTCAATCCACGCTCCCGCATGGGGAGCGACTGTCCGTCCATTTCAGTATTGCACTCAATATCAAAGTTTCAATCCACGCTCCCGCATGGGGAGCGACTTGTGAATGTGCAACGCATATTCGCAGACGGAAATGTTTCAATCCACGCTCCCGCATGGGGAGCGACCATCGGTAACGGCAATGCCCAGAACGTGGTGAGTAGTTTCAATCCACGCTCCCGCATGGGGAGCGACGGTTTTCGACCGAACACCTTTGTTATTGGCCGTGTTTCAATCCACGCTCCCGCATGGGGAGCGACCGTCAGATATGCCATCAAAGGCCGCCGCACCGAGTTTCAATCCACGCTCCCGCATGGGGAGCGACCCGCTGAATTTTAGCTCTTCCTTACATTGAGCAAGTTTCAATCCACGCTCCCGCATGGGGAGCGACACGTTATAGGTTCATTCGATCCGTACTTTGAAGCGGTTTCAATCCACGCTCCCGCATGGGGAGCGACTTGCGTGAATTTATGCAAACTTCTTTAGTTCTACCTGTTTCAATCCACGCTCCCGCATGGGGAGCGACGCCTGTTAAGATTTCAGATGAAGAAACCCGAACAGTTTCAATCCACGCTCCCGCATGGGGAGCGACGCCAGCCAAAAAAACGAGCTTGCCGTTAACAACCAGTTTCAATCCACGCTCCCGCATGGGGAGCGACATTTACAGGGAATGATGAGTGGATCAGACACGGTGTTTCAATCCACGCTCCCGCATGGGGAGCGACCTGCTGCGGTTGCGGATTCCATGCACTTGAGGTGCAGTTTCAATCCACGCTCCCGCATGGGGAGCGACCCGATACAGGGGCCTACTATATCCGCATAGACGGGTTTCAATCCACGCTCCCGCATGGGGAGCGACAAGAACTTGCGCCCCATGACCGCCTTTGAAGCTGTTTCAATCCACGCTCCCGCATGGGGAGCGACGCTCAAGTCCGGTCAGGAAAGTCCGCGCCAGCTTGGTTTCAATCCACGCTCCCGCATGGGGAGCGACAATATTTGCGCGAAATGAACAGCTGTAATTAGGAGGTTTCAATCCACGCTCCCGCATGGGGAGCGACGTTCCTGCGTGGTCTTGATCCTTTCCATTTGAACAGTTTCAATCCACGCTCCCGCATGGGGAGCGACGTGGACAGGGCTGACAACCAGAGCCGCCGGACCCGGTTTCAATCCACGCTCCCGCATGGGGAGCGACAATCAACGGTCACCACGCGACCTATGGTAATACAGTTTCAATCCACGCTCCCGCATGGGGAGCGACCCGTTGCCATGACTGGCCAGTTTATTCATCCATTTGTTTCAATCCACGCTCCCGCATGGGGAGCGACCTGCACAAACGCTGAACGACTGTACAGATTTGTGGTTTCAATCCACGCTCCCGCATGGGGAGCGACAAGCCCGCTGCAAGCGTATAGCGACGAAGGAGCGGTTTCAATCCACGCTCCCGCATGGGGAGCGACTGAGGGGGACGGGTTGGAATTTGTTGGTACAAAGGTTTCAATCCACGCTCCCGCATGGGGAGCGACTAATAATTATGGTGCACCCGTTGAGGCCGAAACGGTTTCAATCCACGCTCCCGCATGGGGAGCGACAACTTGATGTTTTCCGTGATCCGTTCATAGCTGAGTTTCAATCCACGCTCCCGCATGGGGAGCGACTAAATCATGGCCCCGGTAAGCCCGGAAGCAACGGGTTTCAATCCACGCTCCCGCATGGGGAGCGACGAGCAGATAGCGGAGTCCATGAAGGTTGATATTGAGTTTCAATCCACGCTCCCGCATGGGGAGCGACGCCGCGCCGCCGGATTCGATGACGAGCAGATCAAGTTTCAATCCACGCTCCCGCATGGGGAGCGACTTTAACTTGTTTCGGTGTATATACACAAGGGTTATGTTTCAATCCACGCTCCCGCATGGGGAGCGACTCTTTTCGGTGAAGGTTTTGATTTACCCGCTATCGTTTCAATCCACGCTCCCGCATGGGGAGCGACAACAGGTGTAAGAATCGTTGAGGAACCAGCACCAGTTTCAATCCACGCTCCCGCATGGGGAGCGACATCCAAGCCTTATTCTTTCTTTTAAACCCTATGAGTTTCAATCCACGCTCCCGCATGGGGAGCGACCAAGTTGCTCTAGTTCTAATTCAGATGCTTGCTGTTTCAATCCACGCTCCCGCATGGGGAGCGACTCCCGCAATGATGATGATATTCCTTTCGGTAAAAAGTTTCAATCCACGCTCCCGCATGGGGAGCGACAGTGGCTTTCTCAAGCCATTATTTTAAAGGGCTCACGAAGTAGATCTCGCGAACCCTTTAAAGAAATACTTTTTCTATACTCATCAGGCAGAGTCGATCAGCGGCAACACTCTTAAATAATACATCTTTTTCATAAGTGCGAACATGCCGTGATTTTCTGTTCTGCTTAGGGTTCGCATTCTATAAAATCAACACATCATTTTCAGGGTCATATCCTTGCCCGACTCCATGGTGTTCCACCCTACGCTGCCAGTTTTTTCCTAAAAAATAAAACCGCAAACTGTCGCTATCCTCTTCATACTCGTCCAGCAACTTTTGGCGCAAATCTGCCCATTGTCCGGGGTCAACAACACACTCAAAAACCGAATACTGAACCCGTTGTCCGTAGTTTTCACAGACCTTGGCAATTCGACGCAACCGTCTTTTGCCCCCTTCGTCCTCGAAACTCACATCATAACTAACAAGTACAAGCATGGATCACTTCCAGAAAAACGGCGGATACCCATCAAGATCGTTTCGCAGACATCGGGCCAGAAGTTTTGCCTGCACATGAAAAGCAATCCCTAATGGAATCTTCTCTTTGATATAAGGATGCAGGACAATATCGCTTTTGCGCTTCTGCCAAGCCTGCAACACAGTTCTGCGCGTATCATCATTCATAAGCACGGCACCACTTTCCTTTACAGAAAACCCCTTGCTGCTGACTTCGCCGCGATTAATGAGCGTCAAGACGATTCTGTCTGCCATAAATGAACGGAACTCCTCCATAACATCCAAAGCCAGCCCCGGCCTGCCCGGACGGTCTCGATGCAAAAAACCTACTTGCGGATCAAGTCCGGCAGCCTCAAGAGCAGACCGCACATCATGAGCCAAAAGAGTGTAAACAAAGGACAGCAGACAATTCACCTTGTCCAGCGGCGGTCGACGATTGCGACCTGTAAAGGTAAATTCCCCGTCATTTTTCAAAATCAATTCATCAAAAACATTAAAGTAGACATTGGCTGCTCTACCCTCCAGCCCGCGAGCTTCTTCAAGTACCAAGGGGCTACTCAATCTTTTTGCATAGGAATCCAGTTCAAGAGCCGCCTTCTCAAGACGTCCTGAATCTATGCGATCCCCGTGATCACGCAGCCCCCTGCGCAATACGGTCCTTGAGTTAACCGTCTTGCCAATCAAAAAGCTGCGGGCCATCGCAGAAGTCTGCACAGGATCATCTGCTCGACGATACTGCTCACGGCGCAGCAATACATTCCCGCTTTGCGGACCTTTTACTTCTGCCAGAAAACGTCCGTTCTCTGTCAGAAAAGACACTGCAAGTCCGCTGTCTGCGCAATGCCCAAGCAAAAAAGGGCTGCACAGGACGTTGCCGAAACAGACTACACCATCCAAAACATGAACAGGAAATTTCTTTTTACTCCCGTCTTCCGAACGGACAACAATACATTCGCCATCCTTGGACAGATAGCTCCCCTGCGTAGTCACATAAAGAGTGTTGAGTAATTTTTTCAAAATTCATTCCTATTCTTTAAGAGCACTCAATAGATATGACTCTACTTTTGCATTCCCAAGTCCGGGCATACATTCTCCGGCCAACGAACATGAACGGCATTTCTTATCTTTGACAGGCGGAGGAGTCCGGGCTTCGGCTATCATTTTATGAAGTTCCATAGCCGTTTCTTTTACCAGCAACTTAAGCTTATCGTCGAAAACAACAACGTCTCTACGACGAGGTTTGCCGTAAAAAATAGCTCCTTCCGGAACAAAGAGCCCCAACATTTCTTCAAGACAAATAGCCTGCGCACAAAGCTGGACGCGATCCCAGTCCAAAATTTTGGGGCTGCCCCTTTTATATTCCACCGGATACGGGATTTCCCTTCCGTCCGGTCCGGGAACCATTTCCACTACATCGGCAATACCGTATAATCCCAGCCGCTCACTCTTAAGAGGTACGGATAAATCCTGATCAGCCCCGGCGCGCCTTCCCCGTTGTTCGGAGTCGACGCGCCGGTGCATAATTCTGCCTTCCACAGTAAACCTGTTCTCAACCCAGACCTTTTCAACATGAATAAGAGCGCACTGGCGCGGGCAGAACAGATAGTGTTGCAATGCGGAAATAGGCAATAATTCGGACATAGCTAGAACTTAACATCCAGCTCTACACCTTCAGGAACTGCCGACTCATCAACCTTTACAGTATAATCGGAAAAAGCCCTTGCCGGTCCATCTGTGTTATTATTGGGTTCAACAGAAACGGTATCAAAGAGCTTGTGCGCAGGAGCATTCCCCAGCTTTGTTTCATGCTTAAAAACAACCAGCCCACGGGCATTCATTTTCCCTCTGGCTGCGGAATGGTCATGATCGAACATATTAGCCAAGGATTGCCAAAGCAGTTCAAGGTCGCTTTCGGAGAAACCGGTTCCCTTGTCGCCGTCAGCAAGATGAGCGGAAATATATCCCTCGGCACGATACAAGGCATAGGGAACTATAAATTTACGACCTATGGTGCGCTCTTTTTCAACATCCTTTTCATTTGTGACAGCCATACGGGTAATGCTGATTTCTGATGGCATGATCGGCTCTACACTTTTAGCAAAAGTCAGCTGCACAGGGCCACGGACCTGCCCGCAGTTGACTTCGGTAGTCATTACCGCCCCGAATGTTCTTACATCAAAAAAATTATCACACATCCAGCGGGTCAACTCACGGGCCTTAACCTGATCTTTGGGAAGTTTCTTCTTATCCGGTTTGATCTCAAGAGCTTTATAAGCCTGTTCGTTGTTCCGGTTAAGAACCGCTTTTTCAGCAACATAGATATTAAAACCTTTTTCTTCCCCTTTAGCGATTTCAACAAAATTTCTAATTTTGCGTTTCAGACAGACATCAGTAACAAGACCATGTCCTGTTTCAGGATCAACTCTGGGCAGATTTCCAGCATCCGGGTCGCCGTTGGAATTTCCATTTTCAACATCAAAAAGATATACGAATTCGTAACGATTGCTGATTGCGCTCATGATTTTATGCCTCCGTGGCAGTCTGTTTAGGTGTGAAAAAATCCTGCCTTTGCTGATAATAACCGATGATAAACATGCCCTGCTTTTCCAGATTTAATGCCGCAGGAAAACCATTTTGCGAGTCTACCTCGCCAAGTATTTCCTGAATTGATTTATCAAGATTCACCGCGTATCCGGGCTTTTCTTTGCGAATCTTGGCAAGGCCGTTCTGGGCATTACGTAAAATAACAGGGAACGTCCTTGCCGGGGTAGCTGACGCGGAACTGAAAAACCGATCCCTAACCGTTGCGTTGCTACCGGGAACAGCCTCTTCCTGAATCCGCTCCACAATGGCGAAAAGACGTCCCAGCCGATACCCAATCTCACCGTTTTCCTTATCAAGAGCCATATTGATCTCCTGTTGATAGTTTCGAACCAGAACAGCCTTGATTATCCCGGCCCGGATATACCCGATATTTTTGTCAGCCCTGATCCTCCCTATAGCTGCGTTCAGCAGAGTCATAGGATAAGGGCTGTTTCTGATGATCGCTTTAAGCAACTGCCCACTTAAAAGCGGTGATATGTTCCGAGAATCCTGCTGAGCAGCAAGCTCTTTCAAAATCCACCACGGGCTTGGATTTTCCGGGGTTTTCGGAGGTCTTCCAGACAATGCCATCTGTTCAAAGTGCTTACCGATATTGGAAAACATTTCCCCCACCGTTCCCACATGCCAAAAACGCACAGAAAGACGCGCAGCATTGGGTGATAGCCCCAGCACGTAGAATGGAGTCTCAGGTTTACCGAGTTCACGGGGAAGCTTGCCTGAAGCCAGAGTAGACAACAGCCCACCGAGCCGCTTGGCAAGGTCTGTGTCTTCGGATTCCTTGGCTCCCATGACCAGACCGAATAATCCTTCTACTTCCTTCGGAGCTTCGGTCCAGAACAGCACCGTTGTATCTCCAACCTGAACTTTACGGGAACTTCCCGGTGCCAGCAGATGGTTTAAAGCAGTGGTATAGGCAAAGGCGGCCTTCTCGGAAATAGGCGAAAGCTGATTCTGCTTTTTTCCAAGAGATTCTGCGGAATCGATATTAAAAGACACAAGTGCGGCTCCGGCTGTCTGCGCTCCGGGAACGCCCTTAATCTTGGCATGGGTGTTTGGTATGGAGACATCGTCCTCACCCGTAACCAGACATTTCCCCTTTTTGGTCCCCGCTTTGCTATCCAAATACTTTGACCATGCTTCGCGTAGGGAAGGACGTTCATGAAGAAATCCCAGCTCACCGTCGAGCCTGAAAACAAGAAAGCTGTCCAGCACCTCATCCCAGCCTTTCAAGCTCTCGGCTTTCTCCGGCTCCCATTTTTCTAAAAAAGAAAGCAGAGCGTGTCCGCCGTCATCATCAACACCTTCCAGAATGGTGAAGGCCAAATCTTTAAAGCCCTCATGCGTCTTTGTCGTTCGCTCCGGTTTGCCCTTGCCGTCAACGCCCAAAACGTACCCGGTATTATCCCATACAAAATTAGGAAGAACCGTGTTGCCACTTCTCCCGACAGGCCCCGGCACTTCAATCCGAACCGGTTTGCCGTTCTCACGCAAATCAAGAGGATCACCCACAAGATTGCCTTCACGGTCAATTGTCAGGCAGAAATGGACTCCCTGCCTGCCGAACCCGAATGGTGGGACATCCACGGCAGGATCATCGGCCATACGAATGTAATAATCATTAAGCGCCTGCAAAATCATGCGGACAGCCCTCCATTACAACATTCGACAATCCCGTTCTGCATGACCGGACGAAAGAATTTCGGTGTCATGCTGGCTTTGTAATCAATGTCGTGCAGCATCCATCCGAGATCGGTTTCACCTTTAATCTCCGAAACAGGAATATCTCCCTCAACCGGGCCGAAAGCAGCTGCAAATTCACGGCAACCAAGATAAGGGCGGTGAAAACACTGGCCCTTTGCAACACGACGGTTGAAAATATCCAGATGCTTGCCGTCGTTACGGTCCTCAGCAGACGTATATTCAAAACGGGCTTCAATAATGTAATCCACATCACGCAGAACCATGGCCGCACGCTGCTGGCGGACGTCTTCCACATAAACACGCAGATTGCCTTTACCATTCTTCATGGCAGAACCGACCCCGGTTTTTCCTTTTACCGGAACTTTTGCCGAGATCTCATTTCGTCGGATATTGTCAAAACGGACAGACTTAAGCACATGGATTCTGTCCACCACCCACTTAATGCTCGGCTTCCAGTAAATTGCTTCCAGAATCCCACGGGCAGCAGAAGGAGTCATGACATCATAACTCACCCGTTCCACCTTCATTTCCGGGCGGGTAAAGCATGCATAATCTCCCCAGACCCTAAGTTTTACTCCTGTAGCCACATACACCTCCATTGATTTAAACTATGAAGTTGTCATTCGAAATATTTTCAGGAACCGATAAGCCGGCTTCAAAATCATAAAGATTCTCATCCACCAGCACGGCATAACTTTCATCCACGATCTCAATTGCGCCCATATCATTCAGCGCGGCAAATTGATGCGTATAAACCTGCACCGTAAACTGCTGTAGTTTACGCAGGATGGTTGCCGGAAAATCTGTAAAAACCAAATCACGCAGCAATTTTTCGGCTTTATCATTGTATTTAACAATAATCGGGACCATTTCATTTTCAATAAGCCGGAACTTTTTGGCAGCCGTGCGGAAATCCCATTGGCCGTGGGGACTGTTCAAATCTTCAAGCACATTCTTTTTGTCTAACTGGTCACTTTTAAGCCAATAGGTATCCGCAAAAAAATGATGCATTGCTTCCGGGGAAAATGAATCTTCAGAATATAAACGCAATGTGTTTTGTGCATTACCCGCTGCCTGCCGGAAGTGCCCGGCTAATCCTTCAGCAGGCTCAAAGACCGTGACCTGTCCCATTCCCGCCAATTCCCCTTCGCGGTTACATCTTCCCGCAGCCTGAGCAATTGAATCGAGCCCGGCCAGTTCGCGAATAACAACAGGGAAGCTCACATCTACCCCGGCCTCAATAAGCTGAGTGCTGACGATACGGCACGGTTTGCCCGCAGCAAGTCTAGCGCGAATATTCGTAAGGACTTCCGAGCGGTGCGCCGGACACATCAATGCACTCAAATGGACCGCTCCCGATTCGTCTTTAATCTTGGAAAACAACTCCGCTGCACGAGCTCTGGTATTAACGATGCACAAGCCCTGCTCTGCCCCACAAATTTCCTGCGCAACTTCATCAAGGGACAGAACGCCTTTGTCTTGCAGCTCTGTGCGTTTGAATTCCTTATGCATACGGTCCGGGTCCGGCGCGAGCTCTGCGGCTATTTCCAGACCATCGGTAAAATTTTCAGATTTCTGCAATGCGGGCTGGGTGGCGGTACAGAGTACAACACTGGAATTATAATTCTCAACTAACTCCTCAAGAGCACGCATGCACGGCTTGAGATATTCGACAGGCAGCATCTGGGCTTCGTCTAAAATTACGACCGATCCGGCAAGATTATGAAGCTTTCGGCAGCGTGAAGGCTTTGCAGCGAAAAGGGATTCGAAAAACTGAACATTGGTTGTCACCACAATTGGTGCATCCCAGTTTTCACAGGCCAGACGATGTTTAAGGTCCGCACAAGGAATTTCCTCCTCATCCTTCAGCTTGCTGTCATCAAAATTGCTATGGTGCTCAACTACAGAACCGGGAGGGAAAATATCTTTAAAAACACGGGAGTTCTGCTCAATAATCGACGTGTAGGGAATAACGTAAATAATCCTGCGCATACCGTATTTCAGGGCATGTTTCAGGGCGAAGGCCATGGAGGTAAGAGTTTTTCCGCCTCCGGTAGGTACTGTGAGAGAGAAAAGGCCGGGATTCAGGTCTGCACTTTCAAGGCAATGGTCCAAAATTTCACAACGAAGCTTGTTAATGTGAGTGTCCGGCTTGAATTTGCTAATCCGCTCGTTAAGCCTCTCATTTAGAACTTCCAAGCTGGGCCCTGCTTCACGCATGGAAAATTTTTTTGAATCCATGAACCGCTCGGTATCCAAAAAATCTGCGTCCACCAGTGCCGAAAAAAGCATGCGGGTAAAAAATGATAATTGAAATGCAGAGGTAGGAGTGAAGGGAAGCTCTGCGGGAGCAAGCTTAGATGAAATTTCCGGTACGGACTCCATATAAGGCTCCGCCTTCTCCAAAATATCATCGAGAGATTCGCCCAATGGAGAATTTATAGAGTCCGGCAATCCGCCATGGTGTCCAGCAATGCAGAAAGACAATAATTTTCCAGCCTGACCAAGCTTATCGGACAGCAACCTGGCACCGATACTTTTATGGTCGACTCTCGCATTTGAATTTGAATGAAGTTTTTTCTGGAAATCAGCCTTAAATTTGCCATAATCATGAAATTTTCCAGCTAATTCACCCCAGTCTGAACCACCAAAAACAGCCGAAAATTCAGAGGCAAATTCTGCCACACCAATCAAATGATCATCGAGAAGCTGCCATTCATCCTTATCAACACCCTCTTTCGTATGCGCGTAATACACATGCACCCCCTCATCATCTGGCGGTAGTCATGATAAGCTGCTATTGAATTTTAAAAATAACTCAGCAGCAACGTACGCCTATCATTTAAAAAATTCAACCACCTGTATCATATTACGTAAAAACATACGCATTCTCATTAGAAAAGCAGCCACATATCTTCAAAAGCAACTTCTTACTTATTATATATTGCAAGCTACCTAACCATCCCTTTCTCCCACCCCCGCGCAACCACATTCCCAGAAACCTTAGCCTTCCGCCCGAACATCATCCGCCCCAGCTCCAGCGCAACCCGCTCCGCACCGGGATCACCCACGCTAAAAAAAATCTTATCGCCATTGTCTTTCACCATGGCTCCATTCTTCAGCGTATAGAGGACATTGCCGGACGAATCCACGCGCCAAGTCAGTCCGGCCATGACACTTTGTTCCTCGCCACCTGTATTTCGGTTGGATTCCTCAGCTTGTAATTGCAGCATTTTTGAAATGGACAGCAGCCTGCGCTTGTCTTTCCAGACGAAGGAGGAATCCTTTCTGATTTCGCTTTGTTTACGCTTCAGGGTTGAGAGCTTGCTGCCACGGTTATCCCTTTCCGGTTTATTTTCAGAACTGATGGATTCCTTCTTCGACCGCAGAATTTCTAAGGCAACTTCATCGCCGTTTTCGGCCTTCCATTTCAGAAAATCGTTCCATCTGCTGAATGGTGTTTGTTCTCGTAGGGCTGCACGCTTTTCAGTCATTTCCTTTTTGAAGGTTTCGATCTCGACATTTTTCCTATCTGTCGCCAAAGCAAGTAAACGGGCCTTGTTGTTGGGGCGGAGCTGGGAGTCCTTTTTGGTCTTCTTTATTTTCTGATTCCAGAACGTGGTGATTATTTTCCAACGAGCGTCCTGTTCTTCTTTCAAGGATTCGTAGGCTATCTTTCTGGATTCGATGACCGTGCGGTACTCGGCGTACAATTCTTCGCGATATTTGTGCAGCGGCCTTGAAATATATCGTTCCTTTTCCTCCACCTTGAATCCGAAAGGCTTTTGGAACTTTCCCAGCTTGGCTTCCAGTTTAGGCTTGGAAAAATCCCGGTCGAGGCTGCTGGCTTTGATGGCCGTTTTGGAATGGAGGTCTTTTATGCTGCATCCATTGCCGCGCAGCCGGATCTCGATGCCGATTTGCGTTAGGGATTTATGGAAGCTCTGCCAGTTTTGCGCGGAGCGCAAGGACTCCAAAATGAAATCCTTGCGTTCCTTGATATATGAATCAAATGATTGCTGCCCGGAATGGGCTTCATAGCTGGCAGCTCGATCGTTTGTGCGTTTGGGGTCGCTTTCCTTTTGCCTGCCGTTATCAACTTTCAGGCCGAACTTCTGCTCCAGTTCACGGTGCAGCCAGTCGCGTTTGTAGAAATCACGGTATGGCTCGTGGCGGGTCAAAGTCTCCGGGTGAATCATGTTGTAGGCGATATGCATGTGCAGGTTGTTGGTGTTTTTGTGAACCCCGCAATGCCGCTGGTGTTCCTCAAATCCCAGAGCCTTAGAAAACTCCTGCTCAATTTCTTTATAAGTTTCCGGCGTAAGGACGGACTCATCTTCAGGCCTGAAGGAAACTATCAAATGATAGGTCTTTTCCTTGCGGGTACGCTTATTCAAATCCTGAGTATCGAGCACTTCCTGAATGGCCAGTTCGTAATCATCACCGGCCCAGCAGCCAGCACACCACGACATCAAGCTCTTTTCGCCCTTGTGCTTGGCATCGGCAATGTATGCGGCGAGTCGGCGGTAGTTGTCGTTTTGCGGCTTGCAAGCAATCCTTCGGCTGATCATATTCTGCGAACCTTCTGGAGCAGTCTGCCCTGAAGCCGACGAATATCTTCAAGCAGTCTTTCCGCTTTGCCCCGGTTTTCGTCATCGTCCAGAATCATCATTTTTAATAAGCCGCCCAAGCGGCCCTGATCGGCATTGAGCTTCAAAAGTTCCCGGCGGGCCTGCTGGTCAGTGCTGCTTCTGATTTCATGTCCCAGAGATACGGCCTTAACGAAAGCAGACAGCGAGAGACTGCACTGTTGCGCAGTCTCGCTGATCTGTTTGTATTCCTCGTCTGAAACGTAGGTTTTAATGATTTGCTTCTTTGAAGGCATTAACCACCCATCCTTATATTTTATTTTTCAATTCACGTTGAACCGAAGGTGAATAAGCCGACCACAGCCCCAAGGCTGTGCAGGACGTAAGGTCAACCGCTTTGAAAAAGTGGGTCTACCTTACCTGTCCTGCCTTCTGACTCCATGATACAGGATGATATAGATTGATATTTTGGAACCAATTCAAGGGAAATAAACAAAAATTGCTCATAATAACCAACAAAATCAAAGAGCATCAAAAAGCTGCATTTTTTATCAAAAAATACCATGAGACAAACGGTCACCGCTCATCATTCGTTTTTATTTTTTCTAACTCACTATGCTTAGCTCCTTTTTTATTTTTCATTGCGAATTTTGCGATCTTTGCGAATTTACTGACAACGCAGTGGAGTAAATTCGCAAAATTAGCTTTTTTCGCATAAATAAAATATTTTTCTGGGCCACCCGCCTCCCTGCGGTTTTGTCTCCTCTACCCGAATATTTCGGCTGGCTAGGAGGTTGTTCAGGGCCACGGTCATTTTCTGTTTTGAGATGTGGTTTCCAAAGAATTTGTACAGCCCGGAGGTGTCGAGCATTCCGCCGGACTCCCCCAGAGCTTCCATGATTTTCTGGCTGGTCGAATCGCTTTCCAATCCGGCGAAAATGAACCGCGCTGACTGTTCACAATAATCCCAGAGCGCAAGGGCTGCTTTCAGATGGGGAAGGCGGACGCTTCCGCTGCCATCAAGCAGGGCATAGATGAGAGCAATGCGCCGGACATATGCTTCGGATCGGTTCAGCACCGAGCCGAGCAGGTCTGTACGTTCTTTCGCCAGTTGCGGATAGACCGCGCCCCATTGGTTACGGGCTTCAGGGTCAAAATCCATCTGGGAACGCTCCTTTGCGAAGTCCAGCAACTCGAAGAGCTTCTTTTGAAACTCCTTCACACGCTGGCTGTCCAAAGGCTCAGGAAAAGGAATCAATTTTGTTCTGCGAACGCAGAGCCAGAGAAAACGGTTTGCAAAACCATTGAAGATCTCAACCCGATCAAGACGGGCGTGCAGCTCTTGCAAAGTGATGTGGGTGGTAATGGCGACATGCGGATCAGTTGCCACCAGCTTGCTGGTTTTAGTCAGCGGTTCGATGGTTCCGCCGTCAAAGAGAGTACGAACGATTGTCGAGAGGGTGTTCCCTTCCCGCTTTGTGCAGGCCAAGGCCCCGGCGAATTCTGGATCAAGGATGAAAAGCCGTTTATCCTCAACGCCGGGATCAATGGTGATCCGCTCGCCGACTCCGGTGCTTTTATCGACCTGATATTTCAATTCCGGGTCACGGATGGCATAAATAAGGCCCTCACCACTGGAAAGTGGACCGGAGGATGTCTGTGCCGACCCCCATCCTTTATCATTGAAGGAGAACAACTCCCGGATGGGAATTGAGGAAGTCCCTTTACGGGCCTTTGAACTCTGCCCGACCAATACGGCATTGATCCGGCTGTACTGCTTCTCTCCGGCAAACATATGCGGGGACTGCCCGACTTCAACACCAAAGCGACATAGGAAAGTCGCAAGTACGGCAATAGGATCAGCTTCTGAGTTCTCCACTGCGAACCGGGCAAATTCACCAGCCAAACCGTAAAAGACATTTGGATTTGGGACAGGCCAAGCCGAAGTTGCGATGCTGGAATACGGATTACTTTCTTCAACAACCTTCTTCCCGGCCTGTACGCCGCTCTGGATGGTCCGTTGGATTTCCTGCGTTCCCAATCCCGCTTTCAAAGCAGCTTTAGCAACGTCACTAACGGAATTCTCTCCGGCCTTCCCAGACGCAATGTCTTTACCTACCTGAAAAGCGACCTTGTTCAATGAATCGTTACGCCTGCCCTCTTCGGCCTTCAGCATGGATTGGGCATATGAAGACGCCTTCAGACTGCCGGATCGCGCACCGGAAGCAATCAGCTCGATCAGCCAGATCGGTGCTTCAGCAAGAGGACGTCCTTTTGTCCACTGATAGGGATTACCCGAAGCATGGATTGACGGCGGTAGGATGATGTAACCGCCAGTTCCACGAATATCGATTCCTTTGCCTATCTTGCTGGCAGAGTTGCGGATCTCGATTTCGGCAGGCTTCATAAAGAATAGATGCCGTGCGGCGGATCAATATCCAGCACAAAGCTGTTGGCTCCGGTGGGGCTGCCGATATTCGCCTGTGGGAATTGCTGCCACCAGCGGGAGATCTGATTTGTGTCAGTGGTCGCGTTTTTGAATCCGCCAGAAACGCAGGGGCGTTTTCCCACGCAAGGGAAGACCGGGATGCCCGCCGCAGCGTATTGCAAAGCTGCCTCGGCCACACCGAGCTTATTAATATTGATAAGGTCCATGCCGCCCTCTACTGGCTGCGAGCTTCGAGCCACTGCACGAGGCTTTCACGGGTGTAGACGACACGGCCACCTATCTTAATAGATTGCGGTCCGAGTCCGGCGGAATCGAGATTCGCCATATGTCCGATGCTGATGAGTGAACCTAAATATTTAGGAAGATCCTTGCGGGGAACAAGGGGAGGAAGTGTTTCAAGAAGGCTCTCGAAAACTGTCTGCTGGAAATAATCTTTTAATTTTTGTCGTGCCATGCGGCTACCTCCAAATTTATTTGTGAATCTGAAGGTAGCTGAAATTTCAGCCAGTTAAAGTACTATGACTCAACTATTACTTACTATTACGCTGCTAAAAATCTTCCTAACTTTCGCGTTATAATTTCTCAAAAAAGACTCTTCCTGCATACTTGGTTTATTCCTGTCGTTGACGACATTGCAAAGGACATCACCGTCAAAATAGATTGTCCTGCGCACTTTTTCAGACTCATTTCTGACAAAAGAATTTTGCGGACCGCTATATTTTTCCCGCATTGCTTCCCATAAATCGGGGCAGGAAATTTCCAAATTTTCAGCCAGAAAAGGAGCGGCCATAAATGCGAGTGAAATGGCATATCCGTCAAAACCTTCTGCTGAAACATAATCACCAGCACTGCCATTTTCCTTTTCAGCATCCGCAAGCTTTAAAGACTCATCATGACCTAAGGGCCTCATCTTTTTCTCTTGCTCACTTTCGGGGGCTTTACCTGAATCAAGTTCGCGTTGCTCTTCCAGCCTTCTACTTAGATCCTGCGTTGAAACTTTTAACGTCCCGGAATGCTCCAAGGTCCAATCCCGCATATATCTATTGCGTTCAGATTCAAGCTGAAATCGTAATTCCGGTGGATTCTTCCTTGAAAGCAATTCACCCAGCAATTCCATTTCTTCAAAGAGCAAAGTGGTTTCAGGCTTTGGGAACACCCTGTGAACAAGAGCAATCTTGATAAGATCATTGGAAGCCTTAAAAATTCGCCATAATGAAGCAAACTGGATCAGTGCAAGTTTATCCCGCCGACTCATTGCACGCTTCAAATTACTCCCGGCCAACCCCGGCAGCTCTTCATTGAAGACAAATCTATTAAAAAAATCCGTATAACTCTTTACCTCATCACGGTTTATGCTTTTCCTTTTTAGTTCTGAAACAAAATGCTGAACATGATGTCCATCAATCAAATCAACCCTGTGATGGCTATCCAGAACCGCAAAAGCCCAAAAGAAATGTGCTTCACAAATTTTTATAAAACTCTCATCAAAAACATTTTCGCTGATAGATGTCCCGGCAGCACCAAGCAGGGAAAAAGCATTCAGGAGATTGTGATATAGGCGATCTTCGGTAGCGAGTATTTTTGCCCGTTCTTCCCTTTTGCCGGGGAAAAGCATCGCTACCGGATTTGTCTTCAGCAGTATCTTAGAAGGCATCTGCGGGCGGAGAGTTCGCTTGTATCCATAGGCCCGAAGTGAAATAAGCATATTTTTAAAATTCATTTTACATAACCGTGTTTAAATTGGTCCCAAAACCGTCAGCAGGTAACGGCTTGTGACCTGAAGCTATCTTATATTTTCTGAAAATTAAAACGGTGGTACCACTTTCTAACTGGCACCAAATTGGTACTCAATTCACCAGACACAAGAAAAGGGTCTACATCTACAAGATGCAAACCCTTGATTTAACTGGAGCCAACGATCGGAATTGAACCGACGGCCTGCTGGTTACGAATCTCATCCCTCCCTGTTTTACTGGACCCCACCAAGTTGTATTGTGTTGTAAATTCAGCAGGTTGAATAAACCGTACTTTGTGGTAAGTTGTAACAAATTAGATAGTTTTTACTCCCTAGGGTAGCAATGGGGGTAGCAGCGAGGGTAGCAATGAAAAGGAAGAAAAGTAAGTTCACCGGCGTGTACATGAGAGAGTCCAAAGACCGCAGATACAAGGGCAAGCCGGACATTTGTTTTGACGTAACTTTCAAAGAAGGATCACGCAAGCTCTGGCAGAAGGTCGGCTGGAGATCGGAAGGAATCACCGCCGCCTACGCTTCCAAAATCCGCGCTGAAATAATGCGCAAAGTCCGGCTGGGCATGGACGTATCAACACCGAAGCCCATGACCTTCGGGCAGGCCTTTAAAGAGTACGAAGAAAACCACCTGACCAGCCTCAAAAGCGGTGACCGGGTGACACGGCTGTATAATGCCAGACTAAAAGACGAATTTGAGAACATAAAACTTAAAGACATCAGCACCATCATGCTGGAGAAATATAAAAACAGACTGCTGGCTGAAGGACTGGCTCCGGCCACGGCAACGCACTGCCTCGCTATTTTCAGGTCGGTCTTTAAAAAAATGGTTTCATGGGGGAAATACAAAGGTGCGGTTCCCACGGATCAAATCTCCATGCCCAAAAAGGATAACCGCCGCTTTCGTTTCCTCAAAAAAAGCGAAGCCGACGAACTGCTCAGCTCACTGCGGGCCAGAAGCGAAGACACCTATCTTATGGCACTGGCCAGCCTGCACACCGGCATGCGCTTCGGAGAGATTGCCAGTCTGCGGGCAGAACACATAAGCCTGAGAGACGGCATGATCCGCATTGTTGACGGCAAGGGCGAAAGTTCCCGGACAGTCTTCATGACTACGGAGCTACGCTACCAGCTCAGTCAAAGACACCTCAAAGCCGGAGAACTCATTTTCCCCAATCGGGACGGCAAGATCCGGCCCATGATATCAAAGAGCTTTCCGCGCACCGTTAAAGCCTTGGGCCTGAATGACGGCATCGCCGACAAACGCGACCACGTTGTCTTTCACTCCCTGCGCCATACCTTCGCCTCATGGCTGGTCCAAAATGGAACGCCCCTCTACACCGTGAGTGAACTTCTGGGACATTCATCTCTGGAAATGACGCAGCGGTATTCGCATCTGGCACCGGAGGTACTCAAGGCTGCGGCTGCTTCTTTTGATCGGATTGTGGGGGATGGATAGGAGGCTAGAAAGTAACTCCAAAGAAATCGGCCCTTCAAACATTTTGGAGGGCCGATTTCTTTATCCAATAAAGGCGGTATTGCAATATTCCAGATTTATCATTAGATCCTAAAAACAAATCCAGAGCAAAAAACGGATAAGCTTAAATGCCGAAAAAAGAACTACAAGACATCTTCATCGCCCATATTACCCATATCGACAATCTTGCATCAATTGTTGCCGATGCCCACTTGTATTCGGATGCGAAGAATTTAGAGCGGAAGTCCTGCACCCAGCAGATCGGGATGTCCAAAATCAAGCAAAGACGTTTGACCGAACTTCCGGTTACATGTCATTCTGGGACCATGGTTGGTGAATATGTTCCTTTTTACTTTCACCACCACTCACCCATGCTCTACCTGATCCATATTGGCAACGCAGAGCTGGAGTATAAAGGCGGACAGGAAAAAATCGTTTATCTTGTTTCCAAGATGCAGGCAGGCATTGAGTGGGCGGATGAGAACCATAAAAAATGGTGCTTCACATCAAGCAACGCCGGAGCATATATCTGCGATTTTTACGACTCCATTGACGATCTTGATAAAGTCAACTGGGAAGCGGTCAGTCAAGAATACTGGCAAGAATGCAAAGACGAAAAACAAGCCGAATTTCTGATACAGGACGCTTTCCCCTTTGAGCTTTTCACCTATATCGGTGTATATAATAAGGAAATGCTCACCGAAGTTAACAAGGCTCTGGAAGGGATAGAGAGAAAACCCAAAGTCGCTGTTCATCCAGAATGGTATTACAAGGGAGATTAACAAATGATTGAAATAACAAGCGGAGATATTTTTCAGTCCAAAGCACAGGCCCTTGTGAATACCGTGAATTGTGTCGGAGTCATGGGCCGTGGTCTGGCCCTGCAATTCAAGAAAGCTTTCCCTGAAAATTTCACGGAATATAAAGCCGTGTGCGACAAAAAAGAATTGCATATCGGCATGATGTTCACCCACGACACCCGCAACCTTACCGGGGAACAGCGGTACATAATTAACTTCCCGACCAAACGCCACTGGCGGGCCAAAAGCCGCATTGAAGACATTCAGGCAGGGCTTGCGGCACTGGTCGAAGAAATCAAGACAAAAAACATCAATTCCATAGCAATCCCACCTCTAGGTTGCGGACTTGGCGGTCTGCCTTGGGAAATGGTTCGGGCTGAAATTGAAAATGCATTCACCGCCCTGCCCGAGACTACCGTTTATTTATATGAACCTAAAGGAAGTCCGGCAGCGGACCAAATGACCAACAAGACCAAAGCCCCAAGCATGACCAAAGGACGGGCTGCCCTGCTGCGGTTGATGCAGCAATACATCAACGGACTGATGGCTCCCTCCACTACCCTGCTGGAGTTGCAAAAGCTCATGTATTTCATGCAGGAATCCGGCGAAGACCTAAGACTCAATTTCAGCAAAGGCATATACGGTCCATACGCTGAAAACCTGCGCCATGTTCTCAACCTTATCGAAGGCCATTTCATTACCGGATACGGTGACGGGGGAGACGCACCGCAAAAGCTGATTGAATGCCGTAAAGACGCCTGTGCTGATGCACTGACTTTTCTCAAAAAACACGAACAAACACTATCAAAAGTGGATAGAGTCGGTGACCTGATTGCCGGTTTTGAAACACCTTACGGCATGGAAGTTCTTGCGACAGTACATTGGCTTGTCTCCAAGGAAAACGCCACGAATGTGGATGAAGTCTTTTCCGGTGTACAAAACTGGAATGCCCGCAAGGCTAAAATGATTCAGCGAAGACATGTAGAGATTGCTTACAACGCTCTTGCCAATAAAGAATGGATACAACCAGAGCAACCGCCAATCTAAAAAACTTCCACCGAATTATCCTTAACGTACTGGACCAAATCCGCCCTTCTGTACACGATCCTGCGACCAAGGGTTGAAAACCTCGGCCCCTCGCCACTACTGCGCCAGTGGTCCAGAGTATTCTTTTTCACTGTTAGAAAATCAGCGGCTTCTTGAACTGTAAGTGTCTCTTTCCGATTTAAAATTTCCAGTTCCACGACCGGCTTAAAAGCTTCTTCAATAGCCAGTCGAATGTTCTTCATATTTTTCTCTGAAATATCTTTTTCCAAAATCACTATCTAATTCTCCAAGCTTATTTCGAATTCCGACTCAATAAGTCTTTGCTAATTTAGCAAAGAAGTTTTATAAGCTCAAGAGAAAGATCAGCCCATAGAGCCAGCCCTTGGATAGACAGTTTTTTCAAAACATTAATCAGCGCAGCCTCTCTTGAACACGAAAGAACAGGCTGGCAACGTCCATTCCCAACACGCCCGCAGCTTGAACAGCCTCTGAAACCGGCAAGCTCTGAGGCTTACCTGTCGGCGAACATTCCCTGATCTTCCACCATTTAGAAGGGGCTGTCTTTGTGTCGCCGTACATCAATCGTGCAAATTGTGTATGAGAAATCCCCTTCTCTACATATAGGCTGACGATCTCAGCCACCAAAGCCCGCTCAAATTCATTCCCATTATTTTCCATCGTTCCTGACCATCTTAGTTAAATACATTTCTTTGCTAAATTAGCGTTGACTAAAAATACTAATTTAGCATAAACCAACTCCATGTCAATCAGTCCAAACACACACCCAAACTAAACGAGCAAAGGCTCCTTAAATTTATCGAGGTCACAATGAAAAAGAAAAAAGGGTTCGCCAGAGTCGAATTCATAGCCAACCTCAAAGAGATAAAAACTCTTCACGAAAGCGGCTATAATAAAAGAATGATCTACGATCATCTGGCAGAAAAAGGCAAAGTCACAATGAGCTACTCCATTTTTTGTTCATACACCTTTGACGGGGTACGGCGAAAAAAGCGGCGCAAACCCAAACGCTCTGCCATCACACAAGAAGACAGGCCTTTCGTACACAAGAGCATCGTAACCAAAGAAGATTTGGATGAATTAATTTAGAAATGCTCTCTTGGCAGCACCCCAAAGAAATCCCCTAAACCTTTAGCAGCTACTTAATTTTATGACTTCAGAGGAACACAAATGCCCCTCCTGTAAACCGGATAATTGCGACGATAAGCAGCAATTTCAAACGAGTGCGGGTTATTCACGGGTCCTTATCCGGCTCAAGTTGAACAAATTCTACAGATCCCTTTCATACACAGCCAAAAACATAATTGCAGTTCTCATCCAGTCCGCACCGGCAATGGAAAAGCCATTCCCGATTGTTATTTCCAAACTTCAACACGCAGCCGGATGCAGCAAAGCAAGCGTTCTGCGCCATATCCCTAAAGGAGAACAGGCTGGACTTTATAAACGCAAAAACCATGACGCAGGGCGCAAGCACGGAAGCATCGTCACGCTGAACAAAGAACTCTGCGAGCGGTTCCTTGAACTTCATTCACAGGAATACGGCCAATCCGCCAACATCAATAATGAATCATATTTCATTTTATTTGATGGCAGCCGAGATCAATGCGGCCATGCCTTGGATCTGGAAAACAAAACCGACCTGTTTTTCTCCAGTTTATCCAATACGGAAAAACGTGTGTTCGCTGTAATTTCAAAACTTGCAGAGGTTGCCCCTAGCGGCAAAGTTCATCTTATAATTAAAAACCTTGCCGAACAGACCTCTTGCAGTGAAGTGACCGCCCGTCGGACAGTTAAGCGCGGCCAAAAAAACGGTCTTTACGCTAAGAAACAACATGAACGCGGCCCCCGTTTCGGTGTAATCCTCAAGCTGAATGCTAAGCCCATGGACCGCATGAAAGAACTGCTGCAAGCGTTCCCGGCAAGAAATGATCAGTATCAACCCGACATAACCGATCATGATCGGATTCATGAGCAAAATGAAACTGATCATGCAACCAGACTTGATCGGAATCATTTCAACAGCGAGCCTGCGCAGGCAAAACAGCCCCTCAACCCTTGCCAGTCAAAGAATCACAGCAAGTTGCCCCCGCACTCTGACACTCCAAAAGATCGGTATCACGAGCATCTTATATTAGATAGACAGATAGAAAATCTATCTAACGCTGAAGAAAAATTAAGTGCGCGAAGACTGCTGGAGATCAGCACGGAGGATTTCGAAATCCACTGGCCCCGGCTCCACAAACACAAATTTGGGCCAAATCAGATTCGCCAGATTGTAACCCACCGGGTTGTAGGGAACGAAACTCTTCTCGACATCAAGAACTCACTCTATGCCGCAGAATGGGAATTGGAACACGAAACCTTTCCCCAAAACCGCAAAGGCCCGTGCAATTATATCTTCGCCACCCTGAAAGACACAGGCACATGGCGCAGGCCGGTCGGCTTCCTCTCGCCCAACGAACAGGCCCTTGCCAACGCCAAAAAAGAAAACAGCGTAGTCCGTGCGCTTGCAGAACAGAAAAAGCAGCAGGCAAAAAAGGAGACACAGGCAAAATCAGACAAAAAATTTGAATCATGGCTCGCCACACAGACGCCTGAAGCTCTGGCGGTGATTGATGCGCGATGTACCGTGCCTCCCAGCACCGAGGAGTCCAGATACAGGTGGCGGAAGTTCTACTGGGGTAAAAATATTTATAGAAACAGCCCAAAGCAGGACAGGTAAATAGCAGTTAAATACCAAAGACAATTTATCTACAAATAAAACAGGTTACTTTTGACGACTCCATCGGATGTAAAATATAATTACCCATACCCACTACTCAATAACCAAAACACAATTAGCTGTTACTTATATCTAGCGAGGATATGGTTACATATTTTTACAAATGACTCGCTTCGCCTTGTTCGTAGTTAAGACCAAAGCGACAGAATAATCAATATATTTGAGTACTATCCGAGCCAATTTTTCAAACTCAAAGGAAACACCCAACAACATTATACATATTGTCATACTGAGAGTTCTTCTATAGGGTATGAAAAATTTCAAAACAGGACCTACTGAGTATGACGCAGCACTACAACCTCCCCCCAGCTCCGACATCTTTAATAGAATCTCTCCGTGACATAGGTTACTCTATGCCTACCGCCATCGCAGATATTGTTGACAACAGCATCACCGCTAAAGCCAAAAATATCTCTCTAAACTTTGCATGGGAGAATGGCTCCCCATGGCTTGCTATTATTGATGACGGACATGGAATGGATGCCCAAGAATTAATAAACGCTATGAAATTTGGCAGTTCCAACCCTCGCGCGAATAGAAATATTAAAGATCTGGGAAGATTCGGACTGGGCATGAAAACTGCGTCATTTTCGCAATGCCGGAAATTGACGGTCATCAGCAAAACAAACAAAAAATTTTATTGTTGCCAATGGGACTTAGATGAAATTGCCAGATCCACATCTGAAGAATGGAACTTGTCTATAATAGACGTATCGACAGGCAACGGGAAAATTAAAGAACTTAGCGAATCTAATTTAGCAAGCATCGAAACTGGAACCATTGTTTTATGGGAAGAAATAGATAGAATTGACGATCAGGTTACAAGCCAAAAGCAAGAACAAGCATTTAACCGTACTATGCTTGAAGCTCGCGAACACCTAGAGCTTGTTTTCCATAGATTTCTATCCCCGGAGAGGGGGCACTCAAAAATCAATTTAAAAATCAATGGTTCTCCCATAAAAGGATTTGACCCTTTCCACTCTTCATCGGAGAGCACTACAGAGCTAAATCAAGAAACAATTAAATGTGAAGGGCATGAAGTAATTGTACAGCCATTTATACTGCCTCATCACAATAAAGTTCCTTCTACAGAATATAAAAGATATGCAGGCAAAGAAGGCTACCTGCAAAATCAAGGGTTCTATGTATACAGAAACAGACGGCTTATTATCAGAGGGACATGGTTTCGCCTTATAAAAAAAGCTGACTTGACCAAACTCGTCAGAGTTAAAATTGATCTCCCCAATTCTTTAGATCACCTATGGCGAATAGATGTAAAAAAATCCCACGCAGCTCCCCCAGAAAGCGTTCGCACCCAGCTAAAAAGGATCATTGAAAAAATCAGCCAAGCCGGAAAGAACGTATACAAGCAAAAAGGAAGAGTCTTGCCATCACAAGAAAAGCATCCTGTTTGGAACAGAAGAGCTGTCGGCAACTCGATTCAATACGAGATCAACAAAACACACCCGCTCATAAACAAAATTAAAGATTCAATGGTTCCAGCAGATCAAAAACTGTTTGACCATACGCTTACCCTTTTCGAGTCAAATTTCCCCTCGGCTCGCTTTTTTCATGACTATGCAGGGTCACCTGAAAAGTTATCCACTCCTGACTTCGAAAGAGAAGAAATCGAAACCCTGCTCGACACATTCGTCGAAATGTGGGCTCTTAACGAAAATTCAGATGAGCAAGAACTTAAGGAATTGCTCGCTATTTCCCCTTTTTCCCGAAATCGAGAGCTGACCATACTAATTTTAAATGAAAGAGGTTTAATGAGATGAATAATGCTATAAACGACATACAGAAAGACATTGAAATTTATGCAACACAACTCCTCTCAAGATTAGTCGCTCAAGAAAAAGAAATAACGAAAGACCAATTTAACCTTGCAGTTAAAAACGCAATTAGCGGAACAGCAGCATTGAACCCGGAAGATGAGATTGAGAAAATTGACGTCGATATTATCGTCAACAAGCTACAAGAAAAATTTGATATCCAAATGACATTAGGAACCATATTCCCGGGGGACAAATATACCCCGTGGCTTGAACAAAAATATGGAGATATTGATTGGTATTACTGGGGAAGATACCGCCAATTGCTGTTGCAAGATGGGTTCCCCCCGCAAGTAGTGCGCAGCTTGGGCAGCGTCACAGATCAAGTCATTGACCACTTAGAAAATCCTCAAAAAGAAGGAAGTTGGGATCGCAGAGGAATGGTTGTTGGTCATGTCCAATCAGGCAAGACAGCAAACTACACAGGAGTAATCTGCAAAGCAGCCGACTGCGGCTACAAGGTCATTATCGTTTTGGCAGGCATGCTGAACGCACTGAGGAACCAGACTCAAGAACGTATTGACAGTGGATTTATTGGTCGGTGCACGCGCTTAAATGAATGGATTGGAGCAGGGTTAATCTCAAAAGAACGCATACCAACATATTTTACAACCAGTACTGATGATTTTAGCAAACAAGTATCTAAAGTAGGCGTCGGCATTGACGGACTACGAGAACCAGCGGTTTTAGTTCTTAAAAAAAACAGCAACACACTCAGCAACTTGATTGACTGGCTGGAAAACAACAATCCTCACAAACTTCAGTCCTATCCAATGCTTTTGATTGACGACGAAGCAGACCATGCTTCGATAAACACCAAGACAGACGGAATCACTGCAATAAACGGCAAAATAAGACAATTATTGTCTCTTTTTAAACAATCATCATACGTGGGATACACAGCAACTCCTTTTGCCAATATTTTTATCGACCCGGACACTAATGATGAAATGATAAACGAAAACTTGTTCCCTAGAGACTTCATCTTAAGCCTTGATGCTCCAGACAACTATGTCGGCCCGGAACGGGTTTTCAGCAAAAATACAGATTTGAAAATGATTTGTGAAGTTGACGATTACAGCACAATACTTCCTTTAACTCACAAAATAGATAGAGAAATTGAAGAACTCCCTCCAAGCTTAAATGAAGCCATCGTATGCTTCGTGCTAGCTAGAGCTATTCGCTTAAGCAGAGGACAGACAACAGTACACAACTCTATGATGATAAATGTTAGCCGTTTTACTAACATTCAATCAAAAGTTAAATTGCTCGTTGATGAATACATAAAAGAAGAATTGCGCCCAGCAATTAAGAACCACAGCAAACTGCCACCAGAGCAAGCATTACAAAATTCAACATTAGAGGCTATTTACAACACATGGGAAAAGCATTTTCACGATATGAATTTTGAATGGAGTGCTGTCCAAAACCTACTGGAACAGGCTATCGGCCCAGTAGGAGTAATTGAGGTGAATGGATCTTCTACAGCGGAGCCATTAAACTATAGCAGGGAAGACTACCCGAATGGGAGAAATGTGATTGCCGTTGGCGGACTTGGCCTATCTAGGGGACTTACTCTTGAAGGGCTGACCGTTTCATATTTTTTGCGCAATTCAATCATGTACGACACATTGCTCCAGATGGGCCGCTGGTTTGGGTATCGTGACAACTATGCTGATGTATGTCGTCTTTTTATGAGCAAAGAAGCAAAAGGCTGGTATGCACATATATCCAAAGCAACGGAAGAATTAAGAATTGAATTCTTAAAAATGAAGAACGCTAGAATGACTCCAAGTGATTTTGGGTTATGCGTTAGAGCTCATCCAGAATCTTTAATTGTAACTGCTCGAAACAAAATGAGATCTGGCAAGCGTGTCCCGCGAAAAATTGGGCTTGAAGGAAGACTAGTTGAGACTAAATCTTTAAGCTCCAAAAAAGAAGTTGTCGCTCGAAACCTGCTTAGTTTGGACGGCATTATCACTAAAATTCAAAACAACGAAAACTCTACACAACACCATGGTCAAACCTATTATTTGTGGAAAGACGTCGCATGGGAGATTATTGAAAGCTTTTTAAATTCATTTATAAACACGCCGTCATCAGACTTAACGGAATCACTTCCGTTAAAGGACCACGGATCATGGCTTGCTGCGACTGGGTATTCCAATTGGGATGTTTTGTTAATGACCCCCAAAGATGGTAAATCTAAAATAAAAAAGAATATTGAAACAATAAAGATCAATGCACAAATACGCACAGTAAAAGAAGAAACAGAGAGCAGCATTAAGTTTCCCAATAGAAGGGTTGCCAGCGGAAGCATTGAAAAAATCGGACTTGATGCAAACCAAGAAGGTAAAGCTTTGAGTTTAGCCAAGAACAAAAAATTATCAGATACTGTTTACCGTGAAGCTAGAGACAAGCCCCTGCTTATGCTACATCTTTTAGACTGCCAACTCGAAGAAAATTCTCCCCTTTTTAAAGAAGGAATTTTAGGCTGGGGAATGAGTTTCCCGGGATCTCCGGGCAGCAAACGGCCTAAAAAACTTGTTGAATATGTCGTTAACACTGTTTGGTGGGACAATGAATATGGGGAACTCATTGAAGATGAGGATATTATAGATGAATAACCCATGGATTAAAATCTCCCAACCGTCTAGAAACATAAAAGCGAGAAGAATAGACAGCCAACATCCTCTTAATTTGTTTTGGGCAAAAGATTTCCGAGGACGTTATCTATTTCTGTTTGATCTTGAAGAACGGTCAACATTCCCTGTTCTTCCAGAACTCGCAGGCATACAAGCTTTAATAACGGAAGATGAAGGCAGGTTTTCCTTTGTTTTAATTTTGTCTGAGGCTGCAAATTGGGAAATGTTTTTCGCTTTATGCCAAGACTTGGTGCATGTTTCAAAAAACAGTAAAACGAACTCTTCCGGTTTCAACGTAATTTTAGCAAGGTTGTTTAGGTGGCATGAATTCTTAAAAAAAGCACGCTCAAGCATCTTATCTGAAGAAGCAATCAAAGGCCTTCTCGGAGAATTACTTTTCTTAAAAAGACATTTGATACCCCACTTTGGTGCTTCAGCAGCCATCAACTTCTGGACAGGTCCAGAAGGTTCACCTCAAGACTTCTGCATCAATAACATTGCTTTTGAGGTCAAGTGTCAGTCTGGGACGACATCACCAAAAATAAAAATATCAAACATTGATCAACTGTGTTCACAGTTGCCTGAAATGTATCTCTGGGTGCTCACTCTGGGGAAAAGTCACAAAGATGAACCAGACTCTGTCAATTTACCCGACATAATAAAGTCCATATACGAATTATTGGAGCAGGAATCGACAAGCCTAATAGATCGCTTTGAGGACTTGCTATTTCAGATGGGATATTTTGATTTGGAACAATACACCGACTTTGCATACATTGTTGCTTCGGAAATGTGCTTTGAAGTTAAAAATGATTTTCCCAGACTTTGCCCAGACAATATAAACACTGGAATTGTTAATGTTTCATACGGCATTGAATTAAATGCCTGCCTCCCTTTTGAAGGTAAACCTGACTGGATGTAAAATATGCTTTTTACAGATTACTACCAAGACTTCATGCAAGACATTTATGCCAGATCTGATGCTGAGCAAGATTTCACTGAGTCAATATTCACTGAAAGGGTTTGTGAATTCCTTTTCGACTATCAGGCGATAGAAGACTATTCGTTGGCTGAATATAAACATCAATCACTCGGCTTACGCATAGACGCATGGAATCTCAGCATAGAAACAGGAGTGCTTAGTTTATTCATATCTGATTTTAAACCCAGTAACGAGCCTTACTCTTTGACTCAGACTTCACTGAAAACAATTTTTAAACGTGCCGATAAATTTTTCCAGCGATGCATCGACAAACCATTTCATAAAGCCCTTGAAGAAAGCACAATGGGATATATTGTAGCGCGTGAAATTTATGAAAATGCAGAATATATTTCTAAGGTTCAATTTTTTCTGTTATCAAATGGAGTCCTCAGCTCTAAAGCAAAAGGTCTATCTCAGACCGACAATGGTTCCATAACAAAGCACTATAATATATGGGACCTAGGGAGAATTGCCAATATAGAACTATCCGGCAAAGCTCGTGAAGATCTCGTTATTAACTTCGACACACCTGTCCCATGCTTACCTGCATTTACAGGTTCAGAATCATGTCAATCATATCTTCTTGTTTTACCCGGAGAACTTTTAGCTTCTTTATATGATGAACACAGAGAGAGGTTGCTTGAACAAAACGTGCGTACCTTTCTACAATTCAGAGGCAACGTAAACAAAGGAATAAAAACAACAATCCAAAACTCACCTGATATGTTTTTTGCCTATAACAATGGCTTAACGGCAACTGCTGAACAGATCTGCCTGTCCCCTGAAAAAGATAAAATTTGTGCTATAACCAACCTACAAATAGTAAACGGCGGACAAACTACAGCCTCGCTGTTTATGTCGAAAAAAAAGCATAAGCTGGATTTATCCGCAATACATGTACAGGTTAAATTGTCCGTAATAGCACCAGATGAGGTAGAAACAATAGTCCCTCAAATATCTAAGTGTGCCAACACTCAAAACAAGGTAAATATTGCGGACTTTTCATCAAACCACCCATTTCACTTACGTATAGAAGAAAAATCGAGAAGAATTTGGGCTCCCTCTCCAGAAGGAACCAACCAAGACACCCACTGGTTCTACGAGCGTGCTCGCGGACAATTTGCCAATGCATACGCAGCCTTTTCCAGATCAGAACAAACAAAATTCCTTACGATTAATCCTAAACACCAGATGGTCACCAAAACTGACTTCGCAAAATACGATTATACCTTTTTAATGATGCCTAACATTGTGAGTAAAGGGGCCCAGACGTGTTTTCGGGAATTAGCCGGGAAAATAGATAAAGAATGGGAAGCCGACGACAGTCAATTTGGTGATCTCTACTTCAAGCACCTTGTGGCCAAAGCCATCCTCTTCAGAGGATTAGACAAACAAATCATGAAACAATCATGGTACGGAGGCTATAAAGCCAACATAGTCACATACACCTTGGCCCTCTTTACCTTTTTAGTTGAAGAAACAAAAAAATTTATTGATTTTTCTTTAATTTGGGAAAAACAAAGCATTCCAGAAGACATAAACACCTTTCTTCTCTCTCTGGCAGAGAAGGTGAATAATCAAATTCAAAATACAGAATTAAACGTTACTCAATACTGCAAACAGGAACTTTGCTGGCAGAAAGTGAAAGGAATTCATGTGGACCTCCCGGAAGGAGTAGCTACATTACTAGTCGACAAAACAGCAATAATAGGAGAGGAAAAAGACGCAAAAACCGACCAAAAAATGCTCACGGGATTAGAAGCCCAGATGTTTGTAATCAATAAGGGGAGTGAATACTGGCAACATCTTTTGCAGTGGCAAAACGAATCCAGAACACTTTCCCCCAACCAACTTGGATTGCTGCAAACAGCATCAATAAGGCCGGAACGCATTCAAGACTGGCAAGCTCTCAAGCTTGTCGAAATAAATGACAACGCTATCGAACAAGGTTTTCTTCCAAATGACTAAATTCCTTTTAGGCGAGCTTTTTTGTGGGCCCGGTGGAATGGCCCTAGGAGCGCGGCTCGCAGCTGAGGAGTATCAATACGACGGTTCTCCCCTTCCCATTGAGCATATATGGGGAGTAGACAAAGATGAGCATGCGATATCTACCTATAACTCAAACAATTTAGGAGAAGGGGTTCACTGTGACGCCTTAGATTTTGCCAACAACATCAAAGACGCCGATCATAAGATCTTGGCGAATTTTCCTCCCATCAATGCACTGGCTTTTGGCTTTCCCTGCAACGATTTCAGTGTCGTAGGAGAGCGCAAGGGGATTAATGGAAAATATGGCAACCTTTACAAGGCAGGAGTAAAAGTTATTGAGCAAATGAATCCACTTTTCTTTATTGCTGAAAATGTGAGCGGAATTCATTCAGCAAATTCAGACGCTACGTTCTATCAAATCATTTCAGAACTAGAAGCAGCCGGAAAACATGGCTACGACCTGACAATCCACCTTTATAAATTTGATGAGTACGGGGTGGCTCAAATGCGTCACCGCTATATAATAGTTGGAATCAGGAAGGATTTGAAAATTAAATTTCGAATCCCAGAACCAACACACAAAACTCCGGTCACAGCTTCTGAAATATTGGGCAAACCATATCAAACCCCTCCCTCGAATGCCAATAATTTCAAGCAAGACCCCCGTGTGCAAGAACGCCTTCTATTCACCCCGCCATGGCATAACGCATGGTTTCTCGATACATTGCTCGAAATGGGAGAAGCAGGCTGCCGTGAATATCTAGAAAAAAAACTTCCTTGGTTCGAAGAAAAACTGGGTAATGCTACCGACCATGAAATTAAAGAACGCATTATAGCCTGCAAACTTAACTGCAAAAAAGCTAGGATGAGCCACATCTACAGAAGGTTGCACCCTGACAAGCCTGCCTACACAATTACAGGAAGCGGCGGAGGCGGAACCCATGGCTATCACTGGGAGGAGTGTCGATGCCTGACAAACAGGGAAAGAGCACGCCTTCAAAGCTTTCCTGATGACTTTATTTTCATGGGGTCACTCCCTCAAGTACGCAAACAAATTGGCATGGCTGTGCCTCCTGCCGGTGCTAAAATCATTTTCAAAGCTATCTTGGATAGTTTTGCAGGCAAAAAGTACCCATATGTGGAAGAACCCAGCTACAAGCCCATGGATGCAGAATCTTTTAAAGCATACAGAAGTAAACGCTATAAAATACGCCTGAAAGAAAGATTGCGAAACAATTATTCTTTCGAGCTTAGTGACTATCATAAACTTGAAGACATAATCGAAACGTTAATTGAAGAAGATTTATCATTGGATGAGGCTGAAAGCTTTATCCTCGAAACAAGGTAACAAGTACGCTCTACAAGATCAGGAGTATAAAATGGCCATCATTAGACAGCTTGAACACAGGGAACTTGAAAGGTTTGCCAAACATACTGAAACAGAAGGGACATACTCAATTGTCGAGCTGGACGGCAAAAAATATCTTCAGATAGACACATATGGTTCAAAACAACGACAAGACAGAGGCAAAATAAGTCAATCGCTTAGACTCTCTCAAGAGGCCATAGAGCAATTACTTAAAATTATTAAAACAAATTTTTAATTCAGAACGTCAATATGGATTGCTTCAACAAGCAAAAACGAAGTGATGTCATGAGGTGTATTAAATCCAAAGACACCAAGCCTGAGATATTCATTCGTAAAGGACTCCATAGACGTGGTTATCGATATCGACTGCATCGCAAAGACCTGCCGGGAACACCTGATCTAGTGCTTCCCGCATATAAATCCGTGATCTTCGTTCATGGTTGCTTCTGGCACATGCATAGTTGCGCATATTTTAAATTACCAAAATCAAATACAGAATACTGGACGGACAAGCTTGAGAAAAATGTAAAAAGGGACAAACGTGATATCGATGCCCTTCTAGATTCAGGCTGGAGAATTTTGATTGTATGGGAATGTGCTATCAAAAACTGTAGCGACATAGAAAAGGCCAATACACTTGATGAAGTTGAGCTATTCTTAAAAGATAATAGTGTATTCGCAGAAATTTCCAAGGATTCATGCCAGCCCAAAAAAAAGTAAAAGGCGATTTAATTTCTAACTTCCCCACTCACAGCAAAAAACATAGCCATATGACATCTTCACCCCCAAAGCATCCACCTCATTAATATGAATAATGGTGCGGGCAGTTCGTCGACAATTGCCGCTTCTTGACTCATACCTTTTAAAAGCAATTCTCTAAAACCGAAGAGCCCTGAAAATTCAGGGCTCCTAAACACCCTAAAATTCCCATAGATCATTAAGCAGAGAAGCAACGCCTAACTAATGTTGGTCCATAATTGGACTGAGGTATTTCACCAAAATTTCAGATTCTTACCATTCCCCCTCATTACCATAAGCTGTAAATCAAGACGCCGCTATTTCTAGGAGATTAAGGCCCTCATATTTAACGAGCTTAAAATTAAGCCCGTTGAATTTGTAAATAATTTTAATGGAATAAACATATCTCAAAGGCAAATACCCTAGAGACAAACATAGCGGCAGCTCAATACGGATCTGTCGCTATGTTATGCAAGCGCAAAATTGCGCCCACAGAATTCACTAGGAATTTAAACTCGCTATCCATAGAATCAATTAATTAAGCACCACAAAAAGCCGACTCATATAACCTTGTTTTTATACGCTTTTTTTCAAAATAAAACTCAACAATTGCAACCCAAAAGGACGGCTGAAAATTCAGCTGTCCTTAATTTCACCAACAAAAACACGTTGAACCGAAGGTGAATAAGCCCACCTCAGCCCAAGGCTGAGCAGGACGTAAGGTACACCGCTTTGAAAAAGTGGGCCTACCTTACCTGTCCTGCCTTCGAACGCCGTGTCCGCATGTACTATTTTGTAGAATTCTGAGACTGATCCTGCAAAATTCTACATCGCGTTAATAAATTTAACATCATGGCTGAAAAAGGTATAAGAAGGATAAATAAGGGGAGATAATTGCATAAAATATTGCAATTTAGATTTGAGGATATTCTAATGCCTATGAACAATCCACCGCATCTCGGCGAGCTTATTAAGTCCGTGTATATGGAAGAATACAACCTGAGCTACCGCAAGCTGGCAACGATGCTTGGCGTAGCTCCATCCACCCTTGCCCGCATCCTGAACGCCAAGAGTGCTGTCTCTCCTGAAATGGCCCTGCGCCTTTCAATAACTCTCGGACGCACCCCGGAAAGTTGGCTGGCTATGCAGGCCAACTATGACCTTTATAAAGTACGCAGCCAGATTGATTTATCTGGGCTCTCTTCTGTAGATGCAAAACACACAGTTGCATAAACCGCGAATTGGCACCCAAAAACCGCTATTTGAAACGCTCAAAAACAATAACTTTAACGTCTTTTGACTAAACAAAAGGCATTAATATTAATGCATTACGACTATTAAGAATCGCTATTTAAACCGCTACTTTTCTCTAACAACAAAGCCAAGACGATGTATTTCCAACACCCAATTTACCTTGAATATTCACCATCAAGTGGTAAATATTTCACCATTTAGCGCGGACTTGTTTGCGGAAAAAAGCGCGGAGACCATCAGCAAGACAATACGCGCAACCGGGAGTCTTGCCGACGATTTAATTTTCTTCTTAATCCCAATGGCGGGAATGCTTGCTCAACAGCTTAAACAAATACCGAATGTCTTGATCTGCAAGCATTTCTTCATGTTCTAAACACCTATGCAGCTCTTTACTGGCTTTTTCCTCCAGTTTCGGATTGGTCGCATTCGGCCAATCAGAAAACCACCTACAAACTTCAGGATCAACATCACCAGTTGAATGATCGTATGAGGGTTCAAAAAAACAACGTATCTCTCCCCATTTTTCCCGATGGTGCTTCACGCAATTTTCGTGGTAATTATTAGCGAGGTAACGCTCCAAGAGCATTTCACAGACGTGCATCAAATGCAGATCCCGTTCAGCTCCCGCATGATAAGGGTTGCGCCGTAACTCGCTCTGCATAAGCACAAGCTTGCGCTGCATGACTTTGAACAGCCCATCAGATGTATAGTTACGGTCAGACCATATCACGGGAAACCATTGATATAAATTACGTATTCCGAATTTGACCGCTCGATACCACTCGTCAATCAATTCCCAAGGAGCAGTCAAATAGTGTGACCAGCGATAGTCCGGCATAATGATCCTTCCCATTTAATTTAGACATAAATTTAGCTCAGCCCTGTCTTCTGGTATCAAAAATCGATCAACTGAGACACAGTTTATTAAATCAAACGCTATGACCTCCCGCAAGCCATGCCGGGCATTTATAGAGCACTTCAAGCGCAATAAAAGCTACCCAACCCAAAAATAAAATTTTACACCCGGCTACCTTTTGGGTAGCAATAGGGTAGCAGGGATGAAAAAAGGGTTCACATCATGCGATGTAAACCCTTTATTTAACTGGAGCCAACGATCGGAATTGAACCGACGGCCTGCTGGTTACGAATCAGCTGCTCTACCGACTGAGCTACGTTGGCTTTTGGTAAGATTTTCTTTAGCTTAGCACGTATTTTGCGGTCAAGTCTAAAATATAAAAAGGCTCCCCAAGTTATGGGAAGCCTTTGTTTTTTTTATTCAGGATGATGCTTAAACCAGCTTCTTAGCAGCTGCAAGAGCTGCATCATAATCCGGTTCCTCGGTAATTTCATTTACATACTGCGCATACTGCACAGTACCGGACTTATCCACTACAAATACTGTGCGGCTAAGGAGACGCAATTCTTTGATCAGGACTCCGTAAGCCTCACCGAAAGAGGAGTCTTTGTAATCAGAAAGGGTCTGCACAGCTTCAACTCCCGCAGCACCGCACCAGCGGGCCTGTGCAAAAGGAAGGTCCATGGACAGGGTCAGGATTTTGATATCATCGCCGAGGGATGCAGCCTCATTGTTGAACCTGCGTGTCTCCATGTCGCAAACCGGGGTATCAAGGGAAGGCACGGCACTGATAATCAGTACCTTGCCGGCAAAATCAGCCAGAGCTTTGGGAGCAAGGCCATTATCGGTCACGCCAAATTCGGGAGCCTTGTCGCCAACTTTAATTTCATCGCCAAGAAGAGTCAGGGGATTACCCTGAAAGGTGATTATGCCTGTTCTTTCATTCATGATTCAACTCCGTTGATTTAATTTCTGTTCAATAATCGATATCACATCCAAATATTCCCTACAACAATGATCCGAATTTAATAATAACATACTAGTTTCCCAACAAAGCTTTCATAGAGAAATCGTACTTTAAATCGTTATTATTATAGGCTCTTGAAAATTTCCTGAAATCAATCTTGGACCAGTCTCGGGCACCGAATTTCTTTAAGAAACGCCTCACATTACGGTCATCAATTACACAAAAAATTCTTTTCCTGATCATCGCTCCATCTTTTTCAGCAAAGTCATAGCCGTGATGGTAGTCGTAAAGCATGACCAGCCCCCAACCGCCGGTCATAAAATGCCCGCCCACGGAAAGAGTGATAGAACCGTCTCTGACAGCCTCAAGCGCGGGCTTATCCCAATTGATACCACCTACCAGCACATCTTTACCCGGAGTAAGTCCGTTCTTCTTTATCCCTTCTATGGCACCAAGAGCCATGGGATCGTTAGCAGCCCAGATCACGTTAACTTTTGGGTCCCGCCGTAAGAATTTAGTAACCAGTTCAAAGGCCTTGTCTTCGCGCCAGAGACAGTGAATTTCAGGAAGGAATTTTGCGTCAAAAAAATCCGCACGAGCATAACTCAATCCCTGATTTCTAAGCAGCGTGGCCTGAGTGACATAGTCTCCGACAATAGGCAGAAGTTTTACCTTTTCTTCCGCAATCCCCTGCTCGCTTGCCTTCTCAATCAATTTCTTTGCCAGATTATATCCGGCCCAGCGGTTATCCGGGACCAGACCACCGATCCAGTTCTTGTACTTTTCCCTCGGAGCTCCCAATTCAGCAGCCTGATCACCATAAAAATTCATCAAAAGGTTAAAGACCTTAACGCCTTTTTTATCGGCATAGGCAATGATCTTTCCTGCCGCCAGCTTCTCATTGACGACAATCAGGTAATCAGGCAGATGCTCACGGCTGAGAACTTTTTCAGCCTCTTTGCCCATTAATATATGATTACGCTCCGCATAGATAATCTCCAGATCAATACCCAGATCATCGGCAGCAGCCTGCATAAATGAACCGACCTCACGCCAGAATCCGCCAGTAGGATCACTGGGATCGGACTTACCGGGATTGAGGAAGACGACCTCCATCCCATGGCTCAGTTCTTCGCCACCCTCACAAAAAGATGTTTTGGGAAATAGAATAAAAGAAAGACAAAACACAACAAATAAAAAGAAAAAAGATAAGAACCGCACACGCACCACCTGCTGTTCACATAAAATTTATCATTCATCATCACGCCCAATTATATGCCAAAAAGAACCTAATAGGACATTATAACATAAGCGGGTGCTTAATAAAAATTAGACTGCATGTAGAACAACAGATAAAGCCTTAAAACAAAATTCCACATCAGCCCCTTCAAACAGTCCTTCTTCTTCAATAGACCATGATGTTACCAGTGCGCACATCTGGGTTCCTTCGGCGGATTCACCGGAAACCTCAGCCAGAATTTCTGTCTGTTTGATAGAGGTTACTTTGGCTGGAATGCAGTTGCGGGAACTAGTACCCTTTCCTTTTAAAGGGCGAACTGCCACCAGCGGTGCTTTTACTGTAGCGGAAACAGAAACACCTGCTTCCAGATCAAGCTTGTAAAGGCTTTCCAGAGTGATAACCGAACTGATGGTGAAACCTTCGGCGGTCTCGAATTCCACATCGGCCAGCACCCCGTCACGGCGCACGAAGCCGACCTGCCCTATAAAAGTATTGCGGGCACTGGATTTAAGCGCGCTTTCCTCAAGAGCCATACGCCGGACAATATTCTTCACATCCCCGGACGACCATTCCTGATAAACCTCGGCAAGATCGGCTGAAGACTGCCCGAGAACCTTGCGCACCACCCCCAGCGGCACACCGCTACGCAGCATTTCCACCGCTCTGGAACGGCGCAAGACCGAAGGTGCACCCTTTTTGCGCTCCAACCCGCAGGACTCGGCGCGCTCATAAAAAATTCTACGCACATAGCCGGGATCAAGATGAAAAAGTTCACCCTCAAGTCCTGATCCCATGGGACCGTCAATCAAGCCCTTAAGCTCCCGGCAGACAGATTGCGGCAGGGGAATTTCACGCCTATGCCCTTCCCGCCCTAGCAGGACAACAGCCCGGTCAAGATCAACCGCCTTACGTTCATCAAGTCCCAGAATTTCACCAAGCTTGGCCCCGGTATGCCTGAGTACGAGAAACAGACAAAAAGCCCTTGTGCGGGAACGGACGTAATCCGCGCGCATGGCCCCGTCTTTCCAACTGCGGAACTCTTCTTCCAGAGCAGAAAGTTCAGGACCGCTGAGATGCAAAACATTATCAGGAACATCAAAGACTTCCGCAGGGGCCAGCCGACTTTCTCCGGCCTGATTTTTCTGACTTCCGTTTCCTTTGTTCTGCACTTGAATAACCCTTCGAACAGTCACGTTTTTATAAGAATGCGTGACCGGTTTGAAATTTTTACAGCTCCCTGCATAAGCATAAGACACTGATAAAGCCAATTCAGGAAGACCTCAATTTCAAAATGGAGAATAGATAATGAAACGAATCAGTGCCCTCGTCCTCACCCTGCTGCTGGCCCTGCCTTTTTCGGCAAACGCTGCCGATCTTATGGTCGCACAGGCTGCCAACTTCATGCCCGCCATGCAAGAAATCATCCCCGCTTTCAAGAAAAGCAGCGGCCTTGAAGTTCTGGCCACTTACACCTCCACCGGAAAACTTTACGCCCAGATCGTAAACGGCGCGCCTTTTGATCTGTTTCTGGCCGCTGATGAACGCCGCCCCCAGAAGCTTTACAGTGACGGACTGGCTGAAACTCCCTTTGTATACGCCAAAGGGAAAGTGGTTCTCTGGTCCAAGGACAAAAATAAAATTGAACAGAGCTGGCAAAAAACCATCATGGACGGCAAATTTCAAAAGATCGCCATTGCAAACACCGAAACAGCACCCTACGGCAGCGCAGCCATGCTGGCCTTGCAGCAGACAAAACTATGGGAACTGACTAAACCGAAACTGGTTTTTGCCCAGACCATTGCCCAAACTTTTCAGTTCGCAGCCACCGGAGCAGCTGACGCCGGATTCTGCGCTTATTCATCCATGTTCACCCCCGCAGGCAAAAAAGGTGCTTTTGTGGCCATCAATGAAGCTCCCCCGGTAATTCAGGCCGCATGCATCCTTAAATCCTCAGAACATAAGAAAACCGCCCGGAAATTCATAGAATTCCTTTCCGGTCCTGAAGCATCCGCCATCAAGAAAAAATACGGGTATGACTAATGGATTTCTATCCACTCTATATCTCGGCAAAACTGGCTGTGGCTACAACCCTATTCATCCCTATTGTTGCCGCGCCCATCGCTTACATTCTTGCTTTCGTTGATTTCAAGGGCAAAAGTCTGGTTGATGCTGTTGTTTCTCTCCCCATGGTGCTTCCTCCCACGGTCCTCGGCTTCGGACTGCTTATAGTTATGGGGCCGCAGGGTTCTCTGGGAGGGCTATGGAATGACCTCACCGGGGAACGCATGGTCTTCAGCTTTTCCGGCATATTGCTGGCCTCTCTGGTCTACAACCTGCCCTTTGCAGTGCAGCCCATGCGTGCGGCCTTTGAAAAACTGGACATCCGCTTGCTGGAGAATGCGGCAGTACTGGGACTAACCTCCACGGCAACATTCTTCCGGGTGGTTCTGCCTAACAGTCTGCCCGGACTGGCGGCTTCGGCAATGCTGGTATTTGCCCACAGTCTCGGCGAATTCGGGGTCATCCTCATGGTCGGCGGGTCTATTCCCGGCTCCACCAAAGTTGCCTCCATCGCCATCTACGAAGCAGTGGAAGCCATGCGCTACGACGATGCCATGTACATGTCACTGGCAATCATCCCGGTCAGCTTTCTGGCTCTTTTAGCCATCAACCGGATCAACAGCATCAGCCGGAGCAGATCATGACCCTGAAAATAAATATTCGTAAACAACTGCCCAACTTCGCACTGGACGTAGCTCTGAACTGTAAACCCTCCACCCTGACAGCCATTGTTGGGCCATCAGGTGCCGGGAAAAGCACGTTAGTGCGCATCATTGCCGGATTGGAAGAGCCTGATTCAGGATCAATCTCCCTCGGTGAAAAAATCTGGGTGGATACGGCAACAAAAACTTTTGCTAAGCCCCAACAAAGGGGTCTGGGCCTTGTCTTTCAGGAATACACCCTCTTCCCGCATTTAAACGTGCGCAAAAACGTGGGTTTCGCGGCTGTGGATAAGGAATGTGTTCCCGCATTGCTTGAAAAATTCGGCATTTCCCACATCGCGGAAAGCAAACCGGCTAACATTTCCGGCGGAGAACGCCAGCGCGCGGCCTTTTGTCAGGCCCTTGCCCGTGAACCAGTGCTGCTCTTGCTTGATGAACCGTTTTCCGCACTGGACATCGCCACCCGCGAAGGGCTGCGCCGGGAATTACGCGAACTCAAAAGCGAGCTGAACATCCCCATCATCCACGTGACCCATGACCTTGAGGAAGCCTATTATCTGGCCGACTCCATCTTCGTACTGGAGAACGGGCATGAATCACCGCAGTGGCTGGAAAGACAGCGAGAAAGATTCTGTCCTGCACCTAAACCACGCCCCCACCTTGAACTCGTAGGAAATATGTAATGAAAAATTTATCTGCCTTGCTGCTTTTTGTCCTGCTCTCTGTTCCCGTTGCTGCTCAGGCCAAAATAGTTATTGCATCCGGCGCAGGCTACCGTGCACTGGTGGACCACCTCACCGACGAATACACTGCTAAAACCGGAAATGAAGTGGAGCGAGTCTACGGCAACATGGCCCGGGTCACCGCTCAAGCTAAGAACAGCGGCACTGTTGATCTGGTCCTCGGCGATAAAAGTTTTCTGGACAGGGCCAAACTGGATTACTCTGCGACTCAAAAAGTGGGCCGGGGACGGCTGGTTATCGCCTATCCTAAAGGGAAAAATTTTAGCGGAACTGATGATTTGCTGGCTGCGCAGGTTTCACGCATTACCCTGCCGGATACGACACGGGCCATCTACGGCAAAGCGGCGCTGCAATATCTGAAAAACAAAGGGCTGTTCAGCAGACTTGAACCGAAGCTGCTCATGGTTGCAACAGTGCCGCAATCAGCATCATATGTAGTCGCCGGGGAAGTGGACTATGCTTTCATCAACCTGACCCATGCCCGCAAGATCAAGGATTCCATTGGTGGATTCACGCTTGTGGATGAATCTGCCTATTCTCCCATTTCCATTATGATTGAACAAATGAACAGTTCTGCCCACGCTGATGAGTGCAGAATCTTTATGAAATTCCTCAAATCCAGTGCAGCACGTAAAATTGTGGCAGCCCATGGAATGCAGGATTAATTATGGACATTGCGGCAATCCTTTCTGACAGCGCAACCCTAAGTCCGCTGACCCTGTCCGCACAGGTTATGGGAGTAGCGGGAGTGTTGCATCTGGTCATTGGGGTGCCGCTGGCCTTCTGGCTCTCCCGGACCAAAGGAATGCTGCACAATATGATAGACACTGCTGTAACCCTGCCGCTGGTCTTTCCCCCGGTGGCAACCGGATTTGTGCTGCTCTTCCTGCTGGGCAGACGCGGCCCGGCTGCAAACATCTTGGGGGACTCCATTATTTTCGGATTTCCCGGCCTGGTGGTGGCAGCTTTCATCGCGGGACTTCCCCTACTGGTCAAGCCCGTACAGGCAGCCCTGAAATCAGCTGAGGCCGCCAAGCTGCGCGAAGTTGCGGCAGTACTTGGAAAATCCGAAACAGAAATATTCCTGCAAGTCCTGCTACCCTGCGCAAGAAGAAGCATTGCTGCCGGAACTTTGCTGGCCCTTGCCCGCTCCCTTGGAGAAGTGGGCATGACCCTCATGCTGGGCGGAAATGTCATCGGGCGCACCAACACCCTTTCCCTTGAAATATACAATGCGGTTTTTAACGGTGAATTTGAACGGGCGGCAGTCCTCTCATCTATCATCGGCGTCGCTTCCATAACCATGTTCACTGCGCTGAAAAAATTTTCTGACGCAGAATAAAAAGGAATCACAATGAATAAATCAATCTTAAAAGAAGTTCAGTCACGGGCATACGAAATATGGAATTCAGCGGGTATACTTGATGAAAACATTGAAGTGAAAGCCCGCACCCTGTCCACAGAAGAAGCCATAGGCAATCCCGAAGGAGATGATTTCCCCCTGCTGCGAGGCAAGGAAAAACTTATGGAAGCGCAGTTCCGGGACTGCAAAGGACAGGCTTTTACCGACCGCTACGGGGATTTCAGCAACACGTTGCGTGAAATAGCGGAAATGGACCTGAGTAACAATTTCCGACGGGCCATCTTTGTCTCTGCCTTGAACGCCGTGCAATGCAGCCTTGGCAAAGCGGACCGAACCATCCATTGTAAAGACGAAGGCCCGGCCCTGTGCGCTCCCAAGCTGGGGGATTACATTGAAGAAAAGTACGGCAAACCCAAGCTGGGACTGGTCGGTTATCAACCAGCCATGATCAAAGCCCTTTCCGGGCGATTTGATATGCGCATTGTGGACCTCGACCCGGACAATATCGGCAGCGTAAAATGCGGCATAACCGTGGAAGGACCGGACAACACCGCCGAAGTGCTGGATGATGTCAACCTGCTGATTGTCACCGGGTCAACCATTGTTAACGACAGCATCAACAATTTCCTGCGTGAGGACAAACCGACCATATTCTTTGGCACCACTGTTTCCGCCGCAGCGGAAATGATGGGCTGGCAACGATTCTGCTGCCAAAGCTCCTAATCACATCTGACAAAACCAGCCGGAATAATATCAAATTATCCCGGCTGGTTTCCATTCTGCACAGCGAAGTTGCATTCCTGCACAACCCGCATGCAGCCTTGAATAACCCTGTTTCCATTCTGCACAGTCTGCTTCTGACACATACCCATGTGACAACTGTCCCAAAATGACACACTCCTTATGCAATCAGCTTTTTATGCGCATTTCCACACATTAAACTGAAAATTATATCATGCAAATAAAAGCCTGTAAAAATATTTCTAAAAATATTGATCCAGTCTTGAAAATCACATTTTCACCAACCCACCGTTATCATTAATTATATCATTTTGGACCTAATTTTGCTGTAGATTCCATTCAATTGAGATGCGATCCACACATCCCTTACCCTGCAAGGGCTGTGAGAGCTTGTCCAAAAACGAACGATTCCAAACCGCCAATATATTGGGGTTACTTGACTTATTATTCCCACTTGGACATATAAAACTCAAGCTCGTAAAGCTTCTCTCATAGAAGCCCCAGCTGATTTAGCATCTAAAATTATGTCTTTTTTGATATATCGAAAAAGATTTTACGGACACGAAAACGGATTCAGGCTGCCGCCAAACAGATTACGCAGCTGCAACAACGAAACTATTTCAACCCGGAGCCTTAACTCATGATGAAAACTGTTCCTGTTCAGGACTCCATCGGCAATGTCCTCTGCCATGACATGACCCGCATCGTCCCCGGCGAATACAAGGGCCCTGCCTTTAAAAAAGGACACATCATCACCCCGGAAGATATTCCGGTACTTTTGGAAATCGGCAAGGAGCATGTTTACATCCTGACCCTTGAAGATGGGCAGCTGCATGAAAACGATGCCGCAAGACGTATTGCCAGAGCTGTAGCGGGTCCGGGAATCACCCTCACCGACATCAGCGAAGGGCGCATTAACATGATCGCCTCTCCGGGGCTGCTCTGCATCAACGTAGAAGCCCTGAACCGCATCAATAGTATTGATGAAGTGGTTGTGGCGACCCTGCATAACGGTATCCAGATCACTGAATCACGCGAAGTTGCCGGAACCCGCGTTGTCCCGCTGGTCATTGAAGAAAACAAGATCGAACAGGTGGAAGAAATCTGCCGTGATTGCGGTCCTATCGTCAGCGTAAAGCCTTTCCGTAACCTCAAAGTGGGCCTGATCACCACCGGAAGCGAAGTCTACCACGGACGGATCAAGGACAAATTCGGTCCTGTTATCCGCAAAAAATTTTCCCAGCTTAATTCGGAAGTCATCGGCCAGACCTTTGTCAGCGATGATCCCGATATGACCAGCACCGCGATCCTCAAAGCAATTGATGACGGAGCGCAGATGGTGGTGGTCACCGGAGGCATGAGCGTCGACCCTGACGACCAGACCCCGGCTTCAATCAGGGCCACAGGTGCCGAAATCGTCACCTACGGGGCTCCTACCTTTCCCGGAGTAATGTTCATGCTCGGCTACCTGAACGGTGTACCCATCGTGGGTCTGCCGGGCTGTGTCATGTACTACCGGGCCAGTATTTTTGACCTAATTGTTCCGCGGATCGTGGCTGGTGAACGCCCCAACCGTATGGAAATCGCCGAATTGGGCCACGGTGGTTTCTGCGCCGGTTGCGACACCTGCCGCTACCCGCTGTGTTCTTTTGGAAAATAGAGGATAGTTCGACGCCTTTTCCAGGCGCCTGCTAATAAACAGCAGTAATTCAAGGAGGTTCTCCCCATGCTTAAACGGACTCTAAAAGTTAACGGTGTAGAGAAATTCATCATATGTGAAAATGATGATTCCCTAGCCAGTGTTCTGCGCGAAAAGCTCGGTCTGCTCAGTGTTAAAATCGGTTGCGGAACCGGTCAGTGCGGTAGCTGCTCCGTCATCATCGACGGCAAGCTGAAACGTACCTGCAAGCTTGCAATGAAACGCGTTGAAGATTTCACCGAAGTCATTACCACCGAAGGTATCGGTACTCCGAATCAATTGCACCCGATCCAGCTTGCATGGATTGCCCACGGCGGCGCACAGTGCGGTTTCTGTACCCCCGGTTTTGTTGTTTCCACCTACGCCCTGCTCCTCGCCAATCCCAAGCCTTCCCGCTCTGACATCCGCGATTGGTTCCAGAAGCATCGCAACGCCTGCCGCTGCACCGGTTACAAACCGCTCGTTGACGCAGTTCAGGACGCAGCAGCAGTTATGCGCGGCGACATGAGCGAAGAAGAACTGATCTTCAAAATGCCCGAAGACCAGCGCATCTGGGGTTCCAATTATCCCCGCCCCACCGCTGTTGCCAAAGTTACCGGTACTCTCGAATACGGTGCAGACCTCGGCCTGAACATGCCCGAAGGTTCCCTCAATTGCGCACTGGTACAGGCTGAAGTTTCCCACGCCAACATCATTTCCATCGACACCAGCGAAGCTGAAGCCATGGAAGGCGTTGAAAAAGTAGTTACCTACAAAGATATCAAGGGTAAGAACCGCATCACCGGCCTGATCACCTTCCCCACCAACAAAGGTGACGGTTGGGATCGCCCCATCCTTAACGATGAAAAGGTCTTCCAGTACGGCGACGCTATTGCCATTGTCTGCGCTACTTCCGAAAAAATCGCGAAAGCTGCAGCCAAACTGGTTAAAGTAGAACTGGAACAGCTGCCCGAATACATGAACGCACCTGCCGCCATGGAAGAAGATGCCATGGAAATCCATCCCGGCACCCCCAACGTTTACTTTGAACAGAAAATCGTTAAGGGCGAAGAAACCGCTCCCATCATGGACAAAGCAGACATTGTTCTCGAAGGCTCCTACTATGTACAGCGTCAGCCGCACATGCCCATCGAGCCGGATGTAGGTTTCGCTTTCCTCGATGATGACGGCAAACTCAACATCCACTCCAAATCCATCGGCCTGCATCTGCACGCAGCAATGATCGCTCCCGGTCTCGGCATTGAGCTGGAAAACCTGATCATGGTCCAGAACTACGCCGGCGGTACCTTCGGTTACAAGTTCTCCCCCACCATGGAAGCACTGGTCGGCGCAGCCTGCCTCGCAACCGGCAAGCCTGTATTCCTGAATTACACTTGGGAACAGCAGCAGCAGTACACCGGTAAACGTTCACCCTTCTTTACCGACATCCGCCTTGCAGCAAGCAAAGACGGCGATCTGCTCGGCATGGAAACCGACTGGGTCTGCGACCACGGTCCCTACTCCGAATTCGGTGACCTGCTGACTCTGCGCGGTGCTCAGTTCATCGGTGCAGGTTACAAGCTGGAAAATATTCGCGGTCTCGGTAAAACCGTCTGCACCAACCACGCATGGGGTTCTGCTTTCCGTGGTTACGGTGCTCCTGAAACCGAATTCGGCTATGAAGTCATGATGGACGAACTGGCTGAAAAAATAGGTATGGACCCCTTTGATCTGCGCGAAAAGAACGTCTACCGTGAAAGCCTTGGCGACACCACACCTACCGGTTGTAAGCCTGAAGTATACTGCATGGAAGACATCTTCACACAGGGGCGTCCCAAGTATGAAGAGATGAAAAAATGGGCTGCTGAAGGAGCTGCCGAAGGTTTCAAACGCGGCGTTGGTATCGCAGTAGGTATCTACGGTTCCGGTCTTGACGGACCTGACACCGCAGAATCCGCTATCGAACTGAACAAAGACGGTTCCGTAACTCTCTACAACTGCTGGCATGACCACGGTCAGGGTGCGGACATCGGTTGTCTGGGTACTGCCCACGAAACCCTGCGCCCCCTCGGACTCGATCCTGAACAGATCCATCTGGTCATGAACGATACCCGCACCTGCCCCAACGGCGGCCCCGCCGGCGGTAGCCGTTCACAGGTTGTTATCGGTAACGCAATCATCGCTGCCTGCCGCAACCTCATGGACGCAATGCGCAAGGCAGACAACTCCTACATGAGCTATGACGAAATGGTCGCAGCGGGCAAAGAGCTCCGTTACGATGGTAAATGGTCCGCTCCGGCCACCGATTGTGATGAAAACGGTCAGGGTAGCCCCTTTGCCTGCTACATGTACGGTCTGTTCATGTCCGGCGTAGAAGTTGAAATCGCTACCGGTAAAGTTCAGGTAGAAAAGATGAAACTCATTGCCGACATCGGTAAGATCAACAACAAACTCGCTGTTGACGGCCAGATGTACGGCGGTCTTGCACAGGGTGTAGGCCTCGCACTTACCGAGGACTTCGAAGACATCAAGAAGCACGCAACCATGGTCGGTGCCGGCTTCCCCTACATCAAGCAGATCCCCGATGATATCGAACTGGTCTACGTTGAGACCGATCGTCCCAACGGCCCCCACGGCGCATCCGGTGTCGGTGAGCTTCCGCTGACCACCCCGCACGCTTCCGTTATCAACGCTATCTACAATGCCTGCGGCGCACGCGTAACCCACCTCCCGGCTCGCCCCGAGAAGGTTCTCGCTGCCATGAAAGGCTAATTAATTGAACTTAAGCCCGGACTCTGGTTTGATGCCGGAGTCCGGGCTTTTCTTGCCTCCGGCGGATCTGCCGACGGCCTCTCCGAGGGCCAGAGAAACTTTTTAAAAAAGCTTCTCTGGACTCTTCAAAAACTTTTAATAGGGCTTCGCCGTTATGGATCAGAAGAATTTACGCGATTGGGAAGCAAAGTGTACTCAGGAAGAGCCGCCTAAATGTAAAGCTCGTTGTCCGCTGCATGTGGATGGACGGGAATTCTGCCGTCTTATGGCTGCGGGACAAATTGACAAAGCTTGGGCAGTACTATGTAAGACCATGCCTTTTCCTTCGGTCAGTGCCAGAATCTGTGACGGGGACTGTCAAAACGACTGTCTGCGTGAACAAGTGGGCGGGGGGATCAACCTTGCCGCGCTGGAACGGTTTGCCGCCGAAAATGCCAAACGCTCCCCCATGATCCGGGCGTTGCCCCCCAAAGGCAAAAATGTCGCTGTTTTCGGTGCCCATCTTTCCGGGCTGTCCGCCGCTTGGGACCTCGGCAAAAAAGGCTTTACCGTTATTGTGTTCTGTGAAGACAAGTTACAGGGTTTCGAGAGTCTCCCGGCGGACCGGGTCAGCAATAAAATTATTGAAAAAGAACTGGCCCAGCTCGGCAAAATGAATGTTTCCTTTGCGGAGCACGGCAAACCAGATCCGCAAACTATTATGGCGGCCAACGAGAGCTTCGACGCTGTTTTTGTCGATCCCCTTGCATACAACAGTACGCAGCTTGGAATAAGTGAAGTGGACCTAGGCACTTTGCAAACCAGCATTGATTTCCTGTTCGCCTCTCCGGATGTGGGCGATAAACCCCCCATTGAACTCATTGCCCTTGGGCGCAAGGGCGCGCTTTCCATTGAACGTAAGCTCCAGAATGCCTCCCTCACTGCCGGACGTGACCGCGAAGCCCCGTTTGAAACAAAACTTTTCACCAACATCAGTAAGACGGAAACAATCCCCCCCGTTGCAGTCCCTGATGAAGGCTACTCACCGGAACAAGCCCTCGAGGAAGCCTCCCGCTGTCTGCTCTGCGAATGCATGGAATGTGTGAATAATTGTGCTTATCTGGAGGAGTTCAAGAGCTATCCCAAAGCTTATGCCCGCCAGATTTACAACAACGCATCCATTGTCATGGGCACCCGCATGGCCAATACCATGATCAACTCCTGCATGCTCTGCGGACTGTGCGAGAAGGTCTGTCCTGAAAATTTCGCCATGCAGGATATCGTCCTTGAAGCACGGCAGGATCTGGTGGAAAAAGGACACATGCCGCCATCGGCTCATGAATTCGCCTTCCGCGATATGGATTTTGCCGATTCTTCCCCCTGTGCGCTGGTTAAACACCAGCCGGGAACAACCCAAAGCAATCAGGCTTTCTTTCCCGGCTGCCAGCTGAGCGCGTCCGATCCCGGTGCAATTGAGCGTACCTACGCCCATCTCTGCTCAGTGCTGGACGGCGGAACCGGACTTCTGCTGCGCTGCTGCGGAGCTCCTGCGGACTGGGCCGGGCAAAAAGAGATGTTCGGACGCAAAATGGAATCCCTGAAACGGGATTGGGAATCCCTCGGTCGTCCGCAGATTATCGCCGCCTGTCCCTCTTGCATTGAAAGCCTGCGCAAAGGATTGCCCGAAGTGGATGTCATTTCCCTGTGGACAGTCTTGAGTTCAGAACTAGGGCAGCTGAAACAGCACCCGGAAATGGCATTGCTTTCCCTGCAAGATCCCTGTTCGGCCCGCAACAATCATGAGCTGATGAATGATGTCCGCCTGCTGCTCAGCGGTCTGGACATTACTTTTGAAGAGCCGGAGCTTTCCGGTACTCACACCGAATGCTGCGGCTTTGGCGGTTTGCTGGCTAATGCCAATGAATCGCTTGCAGACAAAGTTGCCCGGCGCAGAGCTGAAAAGCTGGATTACGATGGCGTAACCTACTGCGCCATGTGCCGGGACATGCTTTCCAAGGCAGGGAAACGTTGCCAGCACATTCTCGATATTATCTTTCCCGACGGCAGCAAAGACCCTGCCGGACGTTTGGCACCCGGCTATTCCGCACGGCGTGAGAATAGAGTTCGCTTGAAGGAAACTCTTCTCCGGAAAACATGGAACGAACAACCGGAATCGCGCAGCGATTATGAATCCATCGCTGTTAAATTCACTGAAGAAGCCCGCAAAATGATGGAAGAGCGGCGCATTCTTTTATCCGATGTGCAGAAAACTCTGCATGCAGTGCAGGATTCAAAGCAAGTGCTGGAAAACACGGAAAACGGACACAATCTGGTACAGTTCCGTCCTGTCACGGTAACCTACTGGGTTGAATACGAGATGAAAGAAAATAACTATCTGGTCCATCGGGTCTGGTCCCATCGTATGCGGGTACTTGGATAAAAATATTTTTTTAAAATGAATTCATAAATATGCTTTTTATAGATGAGTGCTGGAAATAGGAGGTAGTTCATGGGTACTTTAAAAGTTCTGGATGAAGATTTTTCCTCGTGGAAGTGCGCCACATGCGGCAAAGCACTGCATCCCTCTCCTGTAGAGCTGGAATATCTGGACAGCAGATTTAATGTTGAATTGCCCAGCTGCCCGGATTGCGGATTCGTGCTCATTCCCGAAGATCTGGCACTGGGTAAAATGGCCGAAGTGGAGCGGATGCTGGAGGATAAATAATGAAGGGAACCCCGCTCTGGGAAAGATCCATTCTACGTGACGCAGCCGGAAACACTCTGCGCCCCGGAGGATTCACCCTTACCGACCGGGCCGTAACCTTAACCGGACTTCCCGTAAACGCACGGGTACTGGATGTGGGCTGCGGACTGGGCGCAACAGTTGAGCATCTGCGTACAAAACACGGCCTGAATGCCTGCGGCATGGATTACTCCCCGCGCCAGCTTTCGGAAGCCCCGGCAGATTTACCGCTGACCCGCGCAGACGGTGCACATCTACCTTATACAGACTCCTGCTTTGACGCCATTTTTTGTGAATGCGTACTCTCTCTCATGCCGGACAAGGAACAGACCATCAGCGAATTCAAGCGGGTACTCACAGATGGCGGCAAGCTGATCATCAGCGACCTTTACCGTCGCGGCAGCGGACAAATTCAATGTCTGGACGGTTCCTGCGCCAATTCTCCGCTCTATCTCGGGCGGATTGAACAAATTTTAAAGCAACAGGGTATGCACATAACTGCCATAGAGGATTATTCCCGACTATTGGTGGAACTGGCTGCCAAATTGGTCTTTGCAGGAGACCCCCCCCCGGCGTCCGGGGGAAACTGCTGTGACCGCCCCGGCTACATGCTGATGATAGCGACTCAGAACTAACCCACCCTCAAATATTTACACGGCGAAGCCAAATAAAAGGTTTTGGGATTCTTAAACCCTTTTGCAAAAGGGTTTAAGCCCTCGGAGAGCCGCCGGAGGCATCAATAATGACAGACACAGACCTTAGAATAATGCAACTTAACGGCGCGGGTTATTGCTGCGCCCAGATCATGATCATCCTTTGCCTTGATAATTTGCAGCAGGACAATCCGGACCTTGTGCGTGCAGCGCAGGGGCTGTGCATGGGCATGGGCGACTGTGCCGGGACCTGCGGCATTCTAAGCGGCGGACTCTGTGCGCTGGGACTATACGCGGGCAAGGGTACGGACATGGAAACAGCCGAAGACAATTACCCCCTGCTGGTGGAAACTTTTAGGGAATGGTTCAAGGAACGGGTCAGTAGAGAATTCGGCGGTATAGCATGCAGCGATATTCTGGACGGAGAATGCGGTCAGCCACGGGCGGACCGCTGCGGTGTTCTGCTTGGTGAAGCCTATACCCAGCTGGTAAACATTCTGCTGGAAAACGGATATGACCCGGCTGTAGGAAGGGAAGAGGCCGATGGATATTAGCTTTGATATTACTGAGACCGAATCCCTATGCCCGGTCTGTCTGAAAAAAATTTCGGCCCGCAGGGTCACGGAAAACGGCGAAAGCCGCATTGTAAAAAAGTGCCCTGAACATGGGGAATTCAGCACCCCTTTCTGGCGCGGAGAACCGGCTATTCAAGGCTGGTCCCGGCCTAAAATCCCCTCAACTCCCCCGGTGATGGATACAGCTGAAAGCAAAGGCTGTCCCTTTGACTGTGGACTCTGCCCGGACCACAACCAGCACACCTGCACCACTCTGCTGGAGATAACATGGCGTTGCGACCTCAAATGCAAGGTATGCTTTGCCTCGGCAGGACAGAAAGTCCCGGCTGATCCCACGATTCCAGAACTGGATAAACTGCTTGAGAAAGTCCGCAACACTGCCGGACCATGCAACCTGCAACTTTCGGGCGGAGAACCGGCAGTGCGCGATGACCTGCCGCGTATTGCCGAACTGGCAAAAAGACATGGCTTTCCATTTGTGCAGGTCAATACCAACGGTGTACGAGTGGCCCGCGACCCCGGCCTTGCCAAACGCTGGGCAGCGGGGGGTGTGGATTCTGCATTTTTACAATTTGACGGCACCTGTGACCATATTTACAAAACCATCCGTGGTCGCAACCTGCTGGAAGAAAAAATCAAGGCAATTGAGAACCTCACTGCAGCGGGAATCGGAGTAGTGCTTGTTCCTACCATTGTTCCCGGTGTGAATGATGATGATCTCGGAGATATCTTAAAACTAGCGGTATCATATGCCCCGGGTGTACGCGGGGTCCATTTCCAGCCGGTAAGCTATTTCGGACGCTACCCCGCACCGCCATCAGACGATATGCGCATCACCCTGCCGGAAATCATGACCGCTTTGGAAGAACAGAGCGAACATCTGATCCACCGGGACGACTTCATGCCTCCGGGCTGTGAACATTCCCTGTGTTCCTTCCACGCCAACTATCTGGTTATGGAAGACGGAAGCTTGAAAAAACTTTCTGCCAAAAAGGAAGGATGCTGTACCCCGCAACCGGCTTCTGAAGGCGCGGATAAATCCAAGGCTTTTGTACGCCGACAATGGTCCGCCCCGGAAACTGCCTGCGAATGCGAAGAACCGCAGGATGACCTTGACCGCTTTTTAAACAGAGCCAAGACCCATATTTTCGCCCTTTCCGGTATGGCATTTCAGGATGCATGGACACTTGACCTTGACCGCTTAAAAGGGTGTTGTATCCATGTTGCCGCTCCTGACGGCAGACTGATTCCTTTCTGCGCCTACAATTTGACCGCCATGGACGGCTCAACCCTGTACAGGAGAATGATTGATGACTGACCGCCCGCTGGGTAAATGGCTCAATCTACGCATGGGCCGTGCTCCCGATATGAAACCTGTCTCCGTGCAAGAACTTCAGGAATGGCAGTTCGCTTCGTTACGACAAACAATGTTTCAAGCAGTAAAGAACTGTCCTTTCTATCACGAACGACTGGCCGGGATACAAACCGGGGCCGTACACACACCTGCGGACCTTGCTCAAATTCCATTCACAACCGGCGACGATCTGCGCAATGGTCCTGAAAATTTTCTCTGCGTTTCGCAGGATGAAATAGCAAGAGCGGTCACTCTTGCCAGTTCCGGCTCCAGCGGACCGCCCAAAAGGCTGTTCTTCACTGCCGGAGACCTTGAACGGACAATCGAATTTTTCCAGTACGGAATGTCTTCCATGCTGAGGGAAGGAGAAACCATTCTGGCAATCCTGCCCGATTCACGCCCCGGCGGGGTCGGCTCCCTGTTTGCGGAATCCATTTCACTGCTGGGAGGGGAAACCGTACTTCCGGTCAACCCGTCATATATCAGTACCCTGCTCAACCTGCTGCTCGACACCCATGCCAGCTGCATCTTGGGGCCGGCAATTCAAGTACACGCTCTGGCCCGCATGCTGGAAAGCAAGGGCATCACGATCAAACATGTTCGCTCGGTACTGCTCTGCTGGGATGTGCTTCCCCATGCCAGTATGCAAACCATCTCACGTGTCTTCGGCTGCGAGGTTTTTTCCCATTGGGGCATGACCGAGACCTGCCTCGGCGGCGGGGTGGAATGCTGTTCCGGTTCGGGTATGCATCTTCGGGAGCCGGATTTCTTTGTGGAAATCATCAATCCGGCAACGGAAAAACAGGTCCCGGACGGCCATAAAGGCGAAATCGTCATCAGCACCCTTTCGCGAAGAGCCATGCCCTTGATCCGTTACCGCACAGGGGATGTGGGCTGCATCATGCCTGATGAATGCTCCTGCGGGCTGCCCCTGCGCAGGCTGGGTGCGGTGGAAGGCAGACTTGATGACGGCATAATCCTCCCCGGAGGAAGCAGGCTTGACTTAGGTGAACTGAACAACATCATTCTGGCACATAAAGAGATCCTCGATTTCAGAGTAGAATACCAACCTGCTGATCTGGTCCTCTCCTTTAAGCTGGATGTACTGCCCGGAGCAAAACCCAGCCCGGAAGTAAAGCAAATGCTCCTCGGGTATCCCAAAATCCAGCAGGCTTGCGCCAATCACAATTTAAAAATCTCGACCAGACTTGCCAATCAGGACGGAACCATCCACTCCGGTTTCGGCAAACGTTCCATAACAATCAACCCGACAAAGGGTGCTACCCTATGAAAAAACTCATTTCCAATCTCTGTTCCAAACTAGAATCCGGCAACGACCTCATTCTGGCTTCCATTATAAAAAGCTCTGGTTCCACTCCCCGCTCATCTGGCAGCAAAATGATCGTCATGCGTGACGGTTCCATTGACGGTACCATCGGCGGGGGACTGGTTGAAGCACTGGTCCAGAAAGCCGCAGCCAAAATTTTTGACGATCCGGCTAACACCGTAGCTTTCCGTGAATTTGATCTTTCCAACGAGCTGGCTGCCAATGCGGACATGATCTGCGGCGGTCACGTTGAAGTCATGCTCGAACACCTCCCCGCGGATGAGCCGACAATTGCTGTTTTCAACGCTGTGAATGAAGCCTTGCGTAAGGGCAAACATGCCGTGCTATTCACTGTCTCTGAAGGGAGTATGGTCCGGGAGCGGCAGACTGTCCGCCCTTGCTGTCAACTTCCGGCACTGCAATTTGCCGAAGAAAAAGAGGCTACCAGACTTCTTGAAGCCGCCCTAAAATCAGGAACCCCGGTAATAGAAGAGATCGACGGTGCACGACTGACAACAGAAGCCTTCATCCCTCAGCCGGACCTTTACATTTTCGGGGCCGGACATGTTTCCCGGCCCACAGCCGAGCTGGCAACATCAGTCAACTTCCGCACCGTGGTACTTGACGACCGGGCGGAATTTGCCAGTGAAGAAAGATTCCCGCAGGCTGCGGAACTACACGTGTTACCTGACTTTGATGATTGTTTTTCCGCACTGGATGTAAATGATAATTCATACATCATAATTGTCACCAGAGGGCATTTGCATGACAAGACCGTGCTGGGGCAGGCCCTTGCCACCCCGGCCCGCTACGTGGGCATGATCGGCAGTTCCAAAAAACGCAATGCAATCTACGATGCCCTGCGTGATGAGGGAGTTGCGCAAGAAGAAATCGACCGTTGCCACTGTCCCATCGGCCTGACAATCGGAGCGCAGACACCTGAAGAAATCGCGGTATCCATTGTGGGAGAACTGATCCAGAAACGAGCCGGGGGCTGAGCATGAAAATCTACGGACTGATTCTGGCGGCGGGCTTTTCGTCGCGCATGGGAAAACTGAAAGCTTTGCTGCCGCTGGACGGCTGCACCGTGCTTTCACGCTGCATCCGCTCGCTGGTAAATGGCGGAGCTTCCGATGTCTTTGTGGTCACCGGACACAAGGCGGATCAGGTCGGGTCCGAGGCAAATGTGCTGGGCATGCATGAAATTTACAACCCGGATTATGAACAAGGCATGTTTTCCTCGGTGAAAGCCGGGGTACAGGAACTTCCGAACGATGCTGACGCATTTCTGATTCTCCCGGTGGATATCCCGCTGGTGCGGTCCTCAACCATCCGGGCCCTGACCTTTGATTATTCATCCGAACCCGCAGACATTATTTACCCCTGCTTTCGCGGGGAAAGAGGCCATCCCCCGCTGATAAGCGCAAAACTCATCCCCGAAATTATGGCCCATGACGGAAAAGGAGGACTGCGCACAGTCCTTGAAAGGCACGACAAGAATGCCCGAGAGCGAAATATGCCGGATCTCGGTATTCTGCGCGATCTTGATACCCCTGAAGATTATGAACAGGCCCGGCTCATTTCACGCCGCCGCGTTCCCCTGCCTGAAGAATGTGAAGCCCTCTGGGAACTGGCAGAAACCCCGCTCCAGACCCGTGAACATTGTAAAACCGTAGCCGAAGCGGCCTGCTTGATGGCCAAAGCCCTGAACAAGGCCCGCGACAACCAGAAAACCCTTGACCTCAATGTGGTCAAATGCGCGGCCCTGATGCACGATGTAGCCAAGCTCAAACGCAACCATGAAGCCGCCGGCGCGGCCATACTTGCAGGCTACGGCTTTTCAGGCATTGCCGATATTGTGGCCGCCCACCGGGACACGGATATCAAACCAGACTCCCCGCTCACAGAGCAGGAAATAGTTTTTCTGGCCGATAAACTTTTTCAAGGCACCAATCCGGTCTCACTTGACCAGCGTTACGGCAAAACCCTTGCAAGGTGGAAGGATGATCCCGAAGCCGTAGCCGCCATAAACGGCAGGCTGGCACGGGCCAAGGATCTACTTCAAAGATATGAACAGGAAGCAGGACTAAGCGTCCCCGAGCTGCTGCCCGGTATAATGGCAAAGGAACTTGTATGATCATACTCATCCGCCACGGGGAAATTGAAGGCGCAAAAGGTCGGGCTGTGGGTCAAATTGACCTGCCTCTTTCCGCAAATGGATTCAAACAGGCTGCACAACTGGCTGAATCCTTGGAATCCTTCCAACCTCGGCGTATCTATTGCAGTCCCCTGACCAGAACCATGCAAACAGCATCTTTTATTGAAAAGCAATGCGGGCTTGAGGCAATCCCGGTCCCGGAGATTAAAGAGATTAACTTGGGAGAATGGGACGGGCTCGACTTTTCGGAACTAAAAAAACTTTACCCGCAGGACTATAAACAACGCGGGAAAGACATCGCAGGATTCCGTGCGCCCGGAGGTGAAAATTTCACGAATGTGAAGGAGAGGGTCAGTTCTTTTCTGGGACAACTTAATGGGGACAGCCCGATCATGGCAGTAACCCATGCGGGGGTGATCAGGGTCGTTATGCATATTGTGCTGGACTTTCCACTGGATAATATTTTCAGGATCAAACCGGACTACTGCCATGTCACGGTCATCGAAAGTAAAGGAGATGGATTCTTCCTGAAGGCATACAACCTGCCCGCGAGACCGGGGCTTGTTGAAGAACTGGCTGAAATGATGCCGAAACAAGGCTGATTCCCATATCCTTGACTTATTTTGCATGCAGACCGACAATGAAATAATACAATAATTATATAAAGATAGGCATAATTTTAAGCAAAGGAAATATATGCAGGTTACCAAATTCGCCATCCCGGAAGTTATTTTCGGAAACGGCAGTATCACCTATCTGGCTTCATGCGCCCAAAGACTGGGAGCCAAACGGGTCCTGCTGGTCAGTGACAAGGGGCTTGAAGAATCAGGCTGGGTAAGAATTATCATCAATCTTCTTAAGGCCGCCAACCTGGACTGCGTATATTTTGACGGACTGACCTCCAACCCTCGGGCCTGCCAGATTCAGCAAGGCGCAAAGCTTTACCGGGACCACAATGCCGATGTTATCATCGGACTGGGCGGAGGAAGCCCCATTGATGCAGCCAAAGGCATCGCCACCATTGTCAGTAACGGCGGAGAAATCCACGATTACGAAGGAGCCAACCGCATCAGTCGTCCCCTGCCGCCCATGATCCTGATCCCCACCACAGCCGGAAGCGGCTCCGATGTATCGCAATACGCCATCATCACCGACAAAAAGCGCAAGGTTAAAATGGCCATCATCAGCCGTTCGCTGGTGCCCAATATTTCAATCATCGATCCCGATCTGCTGGTGACCAAACCCCGTGAACTCATTCTTGCCTCAGCAGTGGATGCTCTGGCCCACGCCATTGAATCCTATGTTTCAAGACTGGCCTCCCCCTTTACTGAATCACAGGCCTTGACCGCCATCAGGCTCATTGCCGGTAATATCAAGCCGGCAGCCAACTCCAAGGACCATGAAGCATTGAAAAATCTTTCCATAGCCAGCACGGCGGCCGGTATGTCCTTCAGTAATGCCGGACTTGGGGTCGGTCATTCGCTGGCCCACTCCCTGGGCGGACGTTATGACGTGACCCACGGTCTGACGCTGCCCATCCTGCTGCCCAATGTAGTCAGATTCAACAAACCCTGCGCAGAAAGAAAAATGGAAACTATCGCCCGGACCATCAACGAAAGCTGTCCGGCTCCGGCCAAGCAGAAAAAGCACGATTTAAGTGAAATTCTGCAATCAATGTTCGAAGAACTGGGCATCCCCATGCGATTACGGGAAATTGTCCCGGACAACGACCAGATGGAAGAAATCTGCCGACTAGCGGTTAAAGATGCCTGTTCGGTGACCAACCCAAGGGAAGCGGATTGTGACGACCTTCTCAAAATTTGCGGAGAGTCATGGTAATGCCTGAAAAAACAGCACTGCACGATCTGATAGGCATTGAACACCACAAGCTTAATTTTTTTCAGGAACTCCAGAAAAACATCAAAGAGCTGAAAGAAATCAACCGTGAATCCGAAGACCAGCGTTGCGAAATTGCAGCCATTCTGGACGGCATAACCGATGTAATGATGGTTCTTTCCGAGGATATGAAAATCATCTCGGTGAACCGCGTGTTCGAACAGCTTTTTCCCGGCATCAATCCCATCGGAAAGAAATGCTACACCCTGTTCAGGGACAGCGAACACCCCTGCCCGGAATGTCCGGCTTTCAAATCCCTTTCCACCAACACAGTCTGCAAAAATACTGCTATCTTCCGCATTGAAGGCAAAAACCAACAATTTGATATGGTCGCCTCTCCGCTGAAGACTCCCGGAACCGAAGAAGACCGCATCCTGATCTTTAAAAGGGATGTGACCATGGAAAAGGAATATCAGGCAAAATTTTATCAGGCCGAAAAAATGGCTACCATCGGGGTTCTGGCTGCTGGGGTTGCCCATGAAATAAACAACCCCATGGCTGCGGTGGCCGGATTTGCCGAAGGCATCCAACGCAGGCTGACCCGGCTCGACAAAGATATTCCCGCCGAACTGGCGGAAGATCTCTACGATTACACCAATACAATCCTGAAAGAATGTTTACGCTGTCAGGACATTGTAAAGACCCTGCTGTCATTCAGCCGCCCGGTGGCCTCGGAATTCATTCCCGTGGACCTGAATCAGGTGGCTGAAGATACCCTGCGGCTGTTGGATCACCAATTCCGCCGTTATCAGCAGGTGAAACTAGAGGTGAAGCTGACCTCGCCCATGCAGTCCATCCTTGGCAACGAAGCCCAGCTCAAACAGGTCATCCTCAACCTGCTGACCAATGCGGTGGATGCCATTGAACATAACGGGAAAATCAGCATTGAGACTTTCATTGAGGACGAACACGTGGGAGTACGGGTCAGTGATTCCGGCTGCGGTATTCCCGAAGAGAATCGGGACATGCTCTTTGAACCATTCTTCACCACCAAACAGGTGGGCAAGGGAATCGGCATCGGGCTGTCCACCTGTTTTAACATTGTAAGAGAACACAACGGCGAAATCATAGTGGACAGTGAAGTGGGCAAAGGTTCCAGCTTCACCGTACTTTTCCCCCTGCAAAGAGATTAGAGAATGCCTGAATCATACAAAGTACTTGTGGTGGACGATGAAGAATCCATCCTCAAACTGCTCAGCAAAGAACTCGCAAGCCCGGAACGGGTACTGCATACAGCCAACTGCGCCAAAACCGCACGGGAAATGGTCCGCAAGGAACGCTACGAAGTAATTGTTTCCGATATCCGTCTGCCGGACGGGGACGGCCTTGAACTACTCACAGAATTTAAAGATATGGAACCGGACGTGGAGGTCATCCTGATCACCGGGCACGGCAATATCGACAATGCGGTTGAAGCCATCCGCATCGGAGCCTACGACTACATAACCAAACCATTCCGTCTCGACCGGGTGGAACTGGTAGTGGACCGGGCCTGGCAAAGGGTCTGCCTGACCCGTGAAAACCGCAGTTACAGACACTCCCAGCAATGCGAAACAGCAGGCTCGCAACTCATCGGCAGCTCCACGCCCATCAAACAGATTCGCCACCTGATCAATAAAGTCGCGCCCACCAATGTCCCGGTACTGATCACCGGGGAATCCGGGGCCGGTAAAGATGTGGTGGCCCACTCCATCCATTGCGCCAGCCAGCGCGCGGGCAAGCCCATGATCGTCAAGAACTGCGCCACCCTGCAAAAGGAACTTTCACGCAGTGAACTTTTCGGACACACCAAAGGGTCCTTTACCGGGGCCACGGAAAACTGTGACGGATTGATGACCTTCGCCCATACCGGGACCCTTTTTCTTGACGAAATCGGGGAACTGCCCATGGAAGTACAGGCCTCTCTGCTGCGCGTTCTTGAATCACACACCTTCCGCAGGGTTGGGGAAAAAGACGAACGCACCGTGGATATCCGCTTCCTTTTCGCCACCAACCGCAATCTCGCCAAAGAGGTGGAGGAAGGCAGATTCCATGAAGCTCTTTTTCACCGCATCAATGTCTTCAACATCAGCCTGCCGGAACTCAAAGACCGCCGCGAAGATGTACCCCTGCTCATAGACTTTTTCATCAACAAGCTCGGTTTCCAGATGGGACAAGGTGAATACACGGTCAGCGAACGGGCCATGCAATGCATGCTCTCCTACCACTGGCCGGGCAATGTGCGCGAACTGCGCAACGTGCTTGAACGCAGCATCATCCTTGCGGACAACAACAACATTACCTGCGCCTGCCTGCCCAAGGAAATCGCCGACCAGCCGGAGCGCGAAGGCGAGGCCGGGATCCTCTCCCTTGAAAGAATGGAACGCGAACACATCATCAAGGCTCTTGATTTCTTCAACGGTAACCGCCAGAAGGCCGCACAGGCTCTAGGGATCGGCAGAAAAACCCTTTACCGGAAGATTGATAAGTATAATTTGTAAAGATAATCCTATTGCTCATAAATTATGCATGCCGTCCCGGTCCTTCGGGGCGACTTTCTTATTTAAATTCCCTACCACTTTAGTGCCAAATCAACCCCAGCTTTGCTGCAACTGGACTAATCCCCCCATTCAGGCAGGATACACTTTCCACAAACTCCAAAAGGGAAACATCATGCATAAAATCATCTTTGTTTTAATAATTCTTTCATTATTTGTAAGTTCAGCAGCTTATGCTGCCCCGCTCCAGTCCGGCACAAATTTCCCGGATATCCGGCTTGAAGGCAAACTTACCGGGGAGCAAAAAAAGTATCTAGACTTAAAGGGCGACGGCCCATGGAAAATCAGCGACATTGAAGCGGACTATCTTATAATAGAAGTATACAGCATGTATTGCCCTCACTGCCAGAGAGAAGCCCCGGCAGTGAACTCCTTCTGCAACCTGCTCAGCAAATCAAAAGAATGTGCAGAAGTAAAATTTATCGGCCTTGCCGCTGGCAACACTGAATTTGAAATAGATTTTTTCAAAGAAAAATTCGGAGTGGAATTCCCGATATTTGCTGACCCGGAACTCGAAATCCATGATGAAATAGGTCAACCCGGAACTCCGCATTTCTTCATGCTCAAAAATGAAGACGGAAACTTTAAAATTATTCTGTCCCATGAAGGACCTTTTGAATCAGCAGATAAATTTATAGAACTGATCAAGGACAAGCTTTAGGAGAATAGAGATGAAAAAAACTATTCTCTGCACTATTTCCATACTCCTGCTCGCTTGCGCCAATACTCAGGCCGAAGTTGCCAAAGAGCAGATATTCAAATCAGCAAAACTGAAGCCGGTAAACAGTGTCCTGAAAGTCAAAACAGGAGAGATAGCCCCGGATTTCAGCCTGCCCGCTATTTCAGGAAACAAGATCAGCCTGTCTTCATACCGGAGCAGGAAAAATGTTGTTATATCATTTGTGCCCGCAGCATTCACGCCCATCTGCTCCGACCAATGGCCGGGTTACAACCTTGCCCGTGAGCTGTTTGAAATGCACGATGCAGTAATCCTCGGCATCACCACCGACAACATCCCCTCACTGCATGCATGGACCATCCAGATGGGTAAAGACGGTCTGTGGTTTCCGGTTCTGTCCGATTTCTATCCCCACGGGGCCACAGCCGACAAGTACGGCATACTCAGGCCCGACGGTATTTCGGAGCGGGCGATATTCATCATCGATAAGAAAGGAGTGCTGCGTTATATTGACGTACACGACATAAATAAAAGACCGGACCTCGGCGGGATAATTAAAGCCCTTGAAAAATTAAACTGAGTGCCAAAACACAACCAATAAGCTAAGCCGCTCCGCTAAACCGGGGCGGCTTTTTCTTTAGCATCAATGTAAAACAAAACTTAAAAACATAACACACATCACAACAATACACAAAGAAAACTATTTGATTTTACAATCAACAACAAATAAACATCAAATTCCATGCAAAAGACTCCCAACCAAGCCAATTTTCCATCAACATATATGCCCGACAAAGCACAAGTGCCATCTGACACACAGCACTGCATTGCTGGTTCATAATGACACACCCATGCTTCATGCCCTGCAATGTAACGCTTTTGCCACTCTTGTTATATTTTTCACATTAAAAATCGCAAAAATGCATCCCCAAATGGTCCTGAAACGATTCACCACAAAAAGTCTCTCGGCTGCTCAACGGCCTGTAATATAACACTTTACGCATTTGGCACACGTCTTGCCCTATGGAAAGCGTTAATAAGTACACGACTAGGCCCAACCTTCAATAACCTCTTAAGCTACAAGGATGGACTCAAATGGCAGTACGTGAACAAGTAAACGGTTTTTTTATTCCCAGCGTAACCCTTATCGGTATTGGCGCACACAAAGAAATCCCCGCTCGCATCAAGGCTCTCGGCGGTAAAAAACCTTTGCTCGTAACAGACAAAGGTATTACCGGTGTAGGAATCACCCAGCAGATTGTAGACATTCTCAAAGCTGAAGGTATGGACTGCGTAGTCTATGATGACACCATTCCCAACCCCACTGACAAAAACGTAGCTGACGGTGTAAAAGCTTATCAGGACAACAAATGTGACTCCCTGATCACCCTTGGTGGTGGTAGCTCGCATGACTGCGGTAAAGGTGTAGGCCTTGTTGTTGCCAATGGCGGCAAAATTCATGACTATGAAGGCGTAGACAAGTCCACCAAGCCCATGCCTCCTTATGTAGCGGTTAACACTACCGCAGGTACTGCTTCTGAAATGACCCGTTTCTGCATCATCACCGATACTTCCCGCAAGGTTAAGATGGCTATCGTTGACTGGCGTGTAACTCCCGGTATCGCACTTGATGATCCGCTGCTGATGATGGGCATGCCTCCGGCACTGACCGCAGCAACCGGCATGGACGCGCTGACTCACTCCGTTGAAGCTTGGGTTTCCACCATCGCCACCCCCATCACTGACGCTTGTGCTGAAAAATCCATCCGCCTGATCAACCAGTTCCTGCGCCGCGCAGTTGCTAACGGTCAGGATATCGATGCCCGCGAAGGCATGTGCTACGCCCAGTATCTCGGCGGTATGGCCTTCAACAACGCATCACTGGGTCACGTACACGCCATGGCTCACCAGCTTGGTGGTTTCTATGACCTGCCTCACGGTGAGTGTAATGCTATCCTGCTGCCCCACGTTGAACAGCACAACCTGATCGCCAATGTTGAACGTTTCGCAACACTTGCTGAATGGCTCGGCGTTGACACCAGCGGCATGGACCAGCGCGATGCAGCTGACGCAGCACTCGATGCTATCCGCCAGCTTTCCGCTGATGTCGGAATCCCCGCAGGTCTGAAGGCTCTCGGCGAAAAATACGGTAAGAAGGTTTCCGAAAAGGATATCCCGACTATGACAGCAAACGCTCAGAAAGATGCCTGCGGTCTCACCAACCCCAGATGTATGACAGACGAAGCTGTTGCAGCAATCTACAAGGCTGCAATGTAAATATAAAAGTTTCATCCGGCCTGCGAATCTGCAAATCGCAGGCCGGATGTAAAAAATACTTTTGTTCACAGGTATGCGGATCATTTTGCATAACAGAGGTCATGGATTGGCAAAGGTTTGATCCGTTACCTGTAAACATCCGGCATCGGCGCGCAGGTGGAGCTGCAAACTCAATTAGGCCGGATGGACAGCGTATTTACCGAGGGGGACAAAATCCCCCTCAGAAATTTACCCCGCGCAGGCCCGGTTGCTTTGAAAGCCCGCAATTAAAAGCATACGGACCAATGCATAAATTGTTTCAATCACGTGCGGTCCTGACGGACCGTAAACTCCGGCACCTTGGAAACAAATGCAATCGGGCCTGCTCCTTTCTCCTATCCCCACGCATTCTGACATCCTTCCTTTTTTAATTTCTGTATCTTTTCATGCATTAGTCATGTGCCTATTGTGCTTGATCGAGAATATCTTTATTACTTCCGTTGAAAAGAACCCCACCCAAAGGAAAGCACAATGTTCATTCTGGAAAAACCATACGTATCCGATCTGTTAAAAAACACCCTCACAGGACTGGGCAAGCCAGTACTTGAAAATGAAGTCGCCAGCGAAGCATTCAAAAACTCCGGTGCTTCTCTCTGTTCTGAAAACGAGTTCGTAGAAGCATACGATAAAAATACCGCCCAGCCCGTCTATTCCAACTCGGAAAACGCCATTGATTGGATCGACAACAATCTGAACAAGGGCGACTTACCGCAAAAAATAAGATTATTTAAAGATAAAGGGGCATTCCGTGATCTAGTTAAGGACATGTATCCTGATTTCTTTTACCGCACCGTGAAATTTAAAGAGCTGGATATTGTCAAAGCAGAAGAACTGCCCATTCCCTGTGTGATCAAGCCCTGTGTAGGTTTTTTCAGCCTCGGCGTGCATATGGTGGAATCCGTTCAGGGCTGGAATGAGGCTGTAGATGCTATCCAGAATGAAGTTGAGCACATCAAAACCATGTACCCTGCCAAGGTGCTGGAGCTCGATAATTTCATTATCGAAAAATGTATTGAAGGTGAAGAATTTGCGGTAGACGCCTATTATGATGCTGACGGAAATCCGGTCATCATCAATATTCTCGGGCACCTGTTCGCTTCCAGCGATGATGTCAGTGACCGATGCTACATAACTTCCACTGATATCATCAACAAGCATCACGATGATTTTCTCGCGCTGCTGCAGGAAATAGGTAAGCGGGCAGAGCTTAAAAACTTTCCCATCCACATAGAAGTTCGCACCGATGGCCGCGGTAATCTCGGAGTCATTGAAGTCAATCCAATGCGTTTCGCAGGCTGGTGCGTAACTGATCTGGGGTATTACGCATACGGCATCAACCCGTATAAATATTTCATGAAAGGTCTCAAGCCGGATTGGTCCAAAATATCCGGCTGCTGTGATGGCAAAGTCTTCGCCATGGTCATTGGGGAAATCGATTCCGCTGTGGACCGCTCAAAAATAAAATCCGTTGACTACGAAAGATTCAAATCTAACTTCTCCAAACCGCTGGAATTACGAAAAATTGATTACACAGAGCATCCGGTGTTCGCCTTTATCTTTGCAGAAGTTGCTGCGGACAATATGGATGAATTAAAAAAGATGCTGCATGCGGATTTTACGCCGTACTTGAATTTTTAACCTGCCTTTGACAACGAAAGCCATTTGCGGCAAATTCCGGATATTAGATATCAACCTCTCAAGGAGAAACCATGAGCGAAACAATCGAAGATTTGACTATACATTACGAAGAAGACGGCCAGGTAATCGTTAAGGAACTGGACAAGGCCGTGCTGACCAAAGGCGCATGGACCACCATCATGTTCCGCTATAAACAGCTGGACCGCAAAAGCGGTGAATACGGCAAAGATATGTACACCATCCGCCGCTTCCGCAAGATGAAAGGCGAATATCGCCCGCAGTCCAAGTTTAACATTTCCAGCCCTGATCAGGCCCGTAAGATCATTGATGCCCTTGAAGGCTGGATCAAGGATGTTGAAGCTTAATTTACGCTGATCAATATTGCCACAGGGCAATAAAAAACTCCGCCCGGACAACCGGACGGAGTTTTTTTTGTTCACTCAAAGAAGCATATCTTCTACGGATTACTCTTCAAAAAAATCACCATAATATTCAAACACACCGGGATAATATTTTAAAACCATTTCCCGATATTCACCGCTATTCTTCAATCCGGCAAAAAATATATTGAATTCTCCCAGCAAGTCGGAAGAACCCTTGCGAAAAGCAACCCCCATGCGTTGTTCTTCTGAAACGGGCCCGATAACCTTCAGCGAATCTCCCCACATATCAAGAGCTACAAGGGCATCAGGAACATCGATAAGCGAAACATCGGCCAGCCCCTTAAGCAGTGCCGGGGCAAGATCGTTCACTTCACCGGGAAAATTAAGGACATCAGAGGTTGTGTGCTTAAAACCGTAAAGAGCCGGGTCGAGGCAGGTTTTCTCCTTACCCATAACCAAATGCCCCTTTATGGCAGCTTTGACCTTTTGGATAGCTTCATCAATATTGCCCCCACGCTTAATGGGGGACATGGGAAAATCTTTACGGGCAAGACACAGGATCTGAGTAGGGAATGTCGGCGTAGAATAATCAACTATTTTTTTCCGCCATTTGAGGATGGTCAGCCCGGTGGCAATCACATCCCCCCTGATCTCTGCCCGACCAAGAAGTTTTACATCATCACCAACGGGGTAAACATGGCTCCCGGTCAAATCCCCGAACACCCTTGCCCAATTGGAGGGCACAAATTCATAACCGACACCCAGATGGCGGGCAAAACGCTGCATCAGCTCTACATCAAGACCGGATTGCTGTGCAGTTACAAAGTTTGCATAAGGGATACCGAGATGACGCAATGCACCTCTTTCTTTAATCTCACTTAGGTCAGAGGCAAAAACATGCGAAGCTGAAGCTGAAAAAAGAAAACAAAGAGCGCAAAGTAAATTTAAAACCAGCACTGAGTTTCTTGACCGCATAGCCCAAGTATATGACAAATTTAAGTCCCCTCTCAATTTATATACTCAGCTCTCGCTAACGTTATACGGAGAACTTATCAACACAAACATTCGCACTTTAGAAACTCAAGCAGCATTATAAATACATTAATTTTTTAAAAGTCAACTCGTTACTCTAAAGATCAAAAAAGCAACATCAATTCACTGTGTACGCCCCGCCAGGCTCAACTTTCTGTACTGTAGAATTAGAAATGGTAAACCAGAGGAATTCACTGAATTTAGTACCAGCCTCGTTTTTTTCAGTATATGTGCAGCCCACCAGCCAGCCGGCATCAGTGTAATAACAATCGGTAGCAGATTCCATCTGCAATGTTTCCGGATACATGGAATTCTTACGCAGATATGTTTCTACTTCAGGATAAAATTTACTATCCGCTGAAAGTTTCGGTTTGGGACCGAATTTTTCTAATTCCTTCATGAAATCATCATACTTTTCCCGGTAACGCTCATATTTACTTTTATAGAGCTTCTCTCCGGGATTGAGCTGCATCAACTCCTCATAAATATCCATATTGGCCTTGAAATCTCGGACCGGAAGGACTTGCGCCTGAGCATACAATTTACGCTCCAGCCTTTTGCGCAATTTCTTGTCGTATCCCTTCAATTCCTTATTGTACTTGCTGTTCTCAGGATTAAGATCAGCTAATTCGCCATAATACTTGGCAAGTTCGGCATAGTTCCACTTGGAGGTCCTTTCAATGCGTTCAAGCAGGTCCTTTTCCGTGGCAAGATGAATCATGGCCCGCAACTCATCGTTCATGAGTTCCTTGTTCTGCTCGGCAACGGTCAGGGCAGTTTCGGCATTACCGGTTTCAATAAGCCTTTTCATGGACTCAATTACTTTGGCCCTCTGCCCGTCCTGTTTTTCAGTAAGGATACGTTCCTGTTCAACCCTGTTCTGCTCGGCAATTCGGGCTTTTTCCTCAGCAACAGACTGCTGCACAGTAAAAACAGTGTACCCGGCAGCAATAAGGAGAATCCCTCCGGCAATACCGCCCAGCAAAATCTTCCGCGACTGAATAAATTCTTTGATGGTTTCCATGTTCATGGCAGCAAAGATACGGATAGCGCATTTACCCGTCAACAAAACATCCGTCCAAATCCAGTTTTTTGTTTTATCCTCTAAACAATTCTTAAGGTAAGCCGATATGATTCATATGGAAGGAAAACGGTCATGCAAATAAACGGATCAGCACTAAAGAGCAATTACGGAGCTCCGACTTTACTGGACAACGGTCCTCCGCTTTTGGGCGGGAGCCGGACTTCGGGCGTTAGAGCGACGCGCCTGAATGTTTCGGCCTCGCCCGTAAATACTGCTGATCAATTTGCAGAACTGATCGCTCAAAAGGCCGTTAATCCGGACAAAACAGGCGAAAATCAGAAAGGGGCCGAGGGAGATTTTCAAAATCCCAAGGACCCTTCTGATCTGGCCGGAGCACTCGCCAGTGCTGCCGACTTCATAGAAGGAAAATTCGGCCACGAAGCCGCAACCGCTTTCAAAGGTATTGTCATTGCCAATTCAGGGGACCAGATTACTGAGGAATCTCTGAGTAACGGCTTGTTGAAATCCGTCCAGTTCATTGACCGCAACTTCGGCTTTGCCGCCGGAGATCAGGTTATGGATAATTTCAACTCCAATCTCAACAATGCCATGAATGAATACTTTGAGAACGGGTTGCAGGAACACTTTTTTGCAGTTAGTCCCGATTCCGGAGTACAGACCACCCTGCAAAACACTTTTGCACAAGTCAGCGAACAATTCGGGGAAGCCACAGCTGAAAGCATCAAAAGCCTGATTAAAGAAGTTCTCGAAGATGAAGGAAAGAGCCTTGATTCCCTTAAAAAAGGACTTGATAAAGGTTTATCCGAAGCAGAGAAGAACAATCCCGGCATCACAGACCTCACCGCTCCACTTGCTGCCGGTGAAATCATGGATAAACTGCAATCAGGCAGTTCTGTCGCAGCACCTCCACCCGGCTCCGTATTGAATATTTCTGTTTAAGGGATAGCAATTTTAAAAATATACTTGAATTTATTTTGGTATCCGCTAAATCATTTCGTATAATCCTCTCTCGTATTCCCTCTGTTTAGCTGTCAAAACCGGACTAAATCGGTCTTATTTACTGTTCAAGACTGTTTTTTTTTGCTAACAAAAGGAATCCAGTTCAATAAGCACTAAACGGAGGAGTAAGGATATGAGCTTTTTCTGGTTTTTCTTCGGTCTCGCGATGACTATTGCTGCTATTGCCTTTATTAAAGCAGGTAGCACTGAGGACTAGTCATTACGATTAACGGGGTTGCCCGTTACCATTTTTTAAAAGCCCGCTTTGTGCGGGCTTTTTTTATGCTCTACTTTCAGGTAATTGTTCATATATTCTTAATGGCAAAAGAAACACTACGGAAAAAACGTGAGCAGACAGAACATACTTGACCAATTAAATAAACACAGCCATGCATGGCGGGTTGTGCCCAGCTTCATTAAGAATGATCAGGGCGAACCTGAATTCGAAATGCTGCTGGCAAATGCGGAAATGAAGGACCCCGGAACAGCTTCCCTTAATTTCCGGGAAACCCGTTGCGGGGGCTTTGAATATGCATCAAGAGCCTTTTTGCACGCCCACCTGCAACCGGGAGACCTGTTCATTGATGTTGGTGCCCATTTCGGACTCTACACCCTGACCGCTGCCAAAAAATTCCCGGACCAAATCAAAGTACTGGCCATTGAACCGCACCCGGACAACCTTAAACGACTGGCCATGTGGTGCGAATTTAACGAGTGCCAGCAGAATGTAAAGATTGCCCAATGCGCTGCATCATCACAGAGCGGACAAAGTAAGCTAATCCAGAATTCATCCATGGGCCACAGTCTTGTCCCCCAGCCGGGCAACAGAAGTCAGGGGGAGCCTATCCCGGTCCGGCTTGAAACATTGGACAACATTACCCGTCAAGCCGGTTACATGGATTCCGGGGAACGTATTTTCCTGAAAATCGACACCGAAGGACATGAACTGGCAACCCTCATGGGTGGATTGGAACTGCTAAAAACAGGCCGGGTAGCCGCCGTCATCTGGGAAAAAGGACACTTCCACAACTCGGAAAAAGGCATCAAGGAATTCACAGCCATCATGGGACTGCTGCGCGACATGGGCTACGAATCGTACCGCTTCCCCCACGAGGATATGGGCGGACCGCTGGTTCCCTATTCCCCAAGCCATGAGCTGTGCAACGTCATCAGTATCGACAAATCACTGACCCCGCTGCCGGTGTATGAACAACCGTGGAAAGCACACGCAGTGATGTCCTCCAGCATGCGTCCCCCTGTTTCTGAAAATTTCATGATCGGCTTCACTCAGCAGCTGATCAAAGAAAAGAAAACCGACTGCGGACGCTGGTCCAGCTGGAATATGCTGGGCAATGAAGCTGATTTACGGGCAGGTATGGCCGGGCAGCTGGTTCCTGAAAACAGTTCCGTGCTTGATGCCGGGGCAGGAGTAATGCTTTTGCGGGATTATATTCCGGAAAGCAGCACCTACATTCCACTGGATATTGTGGCCCGCAACCGCAAAACCATTGTGGCCGACCTTAACCAGCAGCAATTCCCGGAACAGAATTTCGATGTAATCTGCGCACTGTTCCTGCTTGAGTTTATACACGAACCGCAGATATTTTTTGATTGGGCTTTCAGCCATGCTGAAAAAATGATCTTCACCTACCATCCGTTTATGCCGGGCAAGGATGTCAGCAAACGCAGGGCTGCGGGATTCTTTAATGACTTTAACATCAATGAATTAAAACTTATGGTTGAAAAATCGGGCTGGAAAAATGTCCTGATCACTGACATCACTTTCGGTCAGGTCTGTTTTGAATGTTTAAAATAAGGACAGGATATGAAAATATACTCATGGAACGTTAACGGATACCGGGCTGTAATCAAAAAGAATTTCAACGAATGGTTCGATCAGAGCAACGCGGATGTGGTCATGGTTCAGGAAACCAAAGCCCACCCGGACCAGATTCCCGATACCCACCGCGACTACGCGGGATATGAATCATTCTGGAACTGGTCCAAGGTAAAAAAGGGTTACTCCGGCACGGCCTGTTTCTCCCGCCAGCCGGTGCTTTCCCACTCTTTCGGCCTTGCGGAAGAAAAGTACCAAGGCGAAGGCAGGGTTGTACTCATGGAATACGACCAGTTCTACCTTTTTAATATATACTATCCCAACGGTCAGATGAACGAGGAACGGCTCGAATATAAGCTGGGTTTTTACGACAGCTTTCTCAAATATGCCGAAGAACTGCGCAAAAATAAGCCCATAGTGGTCGGCGGGGACTTCAATACCGCACATACGGAAATCGACCTCAAAAACCCAAAAGCCAACTCGGAAAGATCAGGTTTCCTGCCCATTGAACGGGCCTGGCTCGATAAATTCATCGAACACGGCTATGTGGACACCTTCAGGATGTTTGATGACAGCCCCGGCAAATATTCGTGGTGGAGCTACCGCTTCAATGCCCGCAAAAATAACGCTGGTTGGCGCATTGACTATTTCTTTGTATCCGAAGAGCTGAAAGACAATGTAAAAAACGCATGGATTGAGTCTGATGTACTGGGTTCTGACCACTGCCCTGTCGGCATTGAACTGGCTTTCCCTTGAACATAAGCGCATTTTTTTTGGGAGGGGGAGTTCTACCCTCTCCTATTATATATTATTAAGAATAAATCTTATTTAAGCCAATATTTGCATTAAACATGGCTTCCTATCTTGAAATATTGTATTGTTGTAACAATTGGGGTTGGACACTGTGAGTGAACACACACGCTAACAGCCTTTAAAAATTGACAAATACCAAACGATACGTGTCTCAAACAGGATGGAGGTTTACTATGTTTAAAAACATGCGGATAGGAACTAAAATCGCGCTCAGCATCAGCGCGTTGATGATTGTCATCTTTGTGGCCTTCACCAGCTTAATTGTCAGTAAGGCACGAGAATCCTCCATTGAGCAGGCCCAGAATCTTGCCGAAGAAATGGCCGGGCGATACGGCAATGAAGTTAAGGGAATCATTGAAAAAGCCCTTGACGCATCGTGGGCAGGGGCTGCGGCCATGCAAAGCATCTCCGATTTCAAGGCGAATGTTGACCGCGAAATGGTCAATGACTTCATTAAAACCCTGACCGAAGCCGACCCCATGTTCTTCGGAACCCAGATAGTAATTGAAGCCAACGAACTTGATGGCCGGGATTACGACTTTGTCGGAAATGAAAAATACGGCCCTAAAGGGGAATACGGCCAGTACGGTTGGTACGATGGCGGGACGTGGAAACTTGCAGAAATGCACAAAAACGATCCTAACAATACCCGCGCATGGTACATGGTTCCGCGAGACACCCAAAAAGCCGTCCTGACTGAGCCTTATACCACTTCAGTTGTTCCCGAAGTTATGGCCACAGTCAGTGTACCCATCCTTAAGAGCGGTAAGTTCATCGGGGTTGTGGGTATTGACTTTGTCCTCGGGTCATTTGAAAAAATGATTAAAGATATCCATCCCATGGAAACCGGGTATGCCTTCATTACCTCCAACAAAGGTTATTGCGTAGCCCACCCGGACAAAGACATTGTTACCAAGAACATCACCGACGCCTTCCCGGAGGCAGACCGCAGGGATATCCTGAATGCCATTGAAAATGGAAAACCTTACCACAAGACCATAGTTTCCCCGAAATCCGGGAAAGAATTCTACTATGTATTTGAACCAGTCGTAATCAGTGGAACAACCACTCCCTGGTCCATCGGGCTGGCTATCCCCACCGATAAAATCTACGCCGAAGCAAACAGTTTTTTCAAACTGATCGTCACTATTTCGATACTGGCTATCTTGCTGGTTATCGGAGCGATTCTGCTTATTGCCAGAAGTATTTCCAAACCTATCGGCATCATGGCTGATGCTGCGGAAAAAGTTGCTGGCGGCGATTTTAATGTAAAGCTTAAGGCTGAACTGTTCAGCGGAGAATTGCTGACTCTGCACACAGCAATGGATTCCATGGTCGCGAACCTAATCAAATTCATTTCCACTGCTGAAGAAAAATCCAAGGAAGCTGAGCAGCAAACCGAAGCTGCAAACAAAGCCCTTGAGGAAGCACGGGTAGCAAAAGAAGCAGCCGAACGGGCCAAGGCTGAAGGTATGCTTCAGGCTGCAAGACAGCTTGAAGGTATTGTTGAGCAGGTCACTTCCGCTTCCGAAGAGCTTTCATCCCAGATTGAAGAATCCGCACGCGGATCTGAAACCCAGCGCGAGCGCACTTCTGAATCAGCGACCGCCATGGAACAGATGAACGCATCCGTACTGGAAGTTGCCCAGAATGCTTCACAGGCAGCGGAAAGTGCCATGGATGCCAAGCAGAATGCTGAAAACGGCGGCAAAATTGTCGCCAACGTTGTCTCTTCAATTGACTCAGTCAACAAAGCCTCCACTAAGATGGTCAGCGGACTGAACGAATTGGGAACGCAGGCTGAAGGCATCTCACAGGTCATCACTGTAATCACCGACATTGCCGACCAGACCAACCTGCTGGCCCTGAATGCAGCCATTGAAGCTGCCCGCGCAGGTGAAGCCGGACGTGGATTCGCAGTTGTTGCAGATGAAGTCCGTAAGCTGGCTGAAAAAACAATGCAGGCGACTCAGGAAGTTGAGCAGGCTGTTCACGCCATTCAGTCTGAAACCCGCCGAAACATCGAAGAGATGAACAACGCTGCAAACATGGTTGCCAAGAGTACCGAGTATGCAGGACAGGCAGGTGAAAGTCTTGAAACCATTGTTGAAAATGTTGATTCCACAGCGGATCAGGTCCGGGCCATCGCCACTGCCAGTGAAGAGCAGTCCGCAGCCAGTGAGCAGATCAACCGCGGAACCGACGAGGTTAACCGCATTGCCATGGAAACAGCCGAAGCAATGCACCAATCCATGACCGCAGTATCTGACCTTGCAAGACTCTCAGGAGACTTGCAGAATCTCATTGAAGACTTGAAAGACGTATAAAAATTATACTGCAAAAAAAACACAAGACAAAAATGGCTTCTCCATACGGAGAGGCCATTTTTATTTTATACATCACTCAACCGTGCAAATCGAAATTATGACAATTAAACATTCGAAAGTTTGGTTTACAATAAAACACGAAAAGTGATAACAACACAGCTATTCAACAAGGCGTTTTTCACACCGCAACGACAAAGACACTTTTCAAATCACTCTGGAGGAATGATGAAAAAAATGATTTTAACTTTGGCACTGGTTCTTCTACCCACTCTTTGCTTTGCAGGGCCCATGGAAGACTTTGTGGAGGAGTGCACAAAAGCTACACAAAATGAAACGGCATGCATGAAAATTTATGCCGATGCCATGAGCAGCCATATTTTCGATGGAGCAAATTTTTCGGCCGGACAAAGAGTAAAATGCGGTGCAGGCCTTGAACTTCGTGTTGCTGCCCATGCCTGTGAATTCCTGCCCATAGGCGGTGGAGCCTGTGTTGAAGCAGCCAAACGCCAATGCGCCCGTATGTGCGGCGGATGTCCGTCCATTGCTGACAGATTCTGTCAGTCCGATCTGCCACTTACCGACATGATCAAACAAATTAAAAACGGCAAATTCGCTTGTAAACAATAAATACTCACATACTACCACTCTGCTTAGAAGAAAAAGCTGCCGGAAATATGTTTCCGACAGCTTTTTTTATTAAAACTCACTTTTTTACTTGAAATCGATTCTCAAGTTCATTAAGACTAATTTCAGGCAAACAAAAAAAGGAGATATACCATGACCCAGACAGCCAGTATTTCTTCACTCGACAAGAAAAAATTTCTGAAAAGTGCATTTAAAAATTTTTGCGGCTCCAGCGCAAAAAAAACAATGGAGACGGACAATCCCCCCTTTCCGAATCCTGAAAAAAACAAAGCCCAATCCTGACCAGAATTGACCATGCTGAGTTCAGGCAGTTCTGAAATTTTCTGAAATTTCCTCAAATAAAAAAATCAGCGGAGTATAAAATGGCAGATGTTATCAGAGAAGCAGCTCGCATGAGACAGCAATACGGTTGGAAAACATATCTTATAAAATTTAAAGACTACTACTCATACACTTTTGACCCCAGCCTTTTCCCGGATTTTGAATTACTTGGTGAAGTAGGAACTGATGGAGCGATCATCCCCTCCTCCAAGGTGAAATAAACAACCCGCATACTCTCCCAAGGTTGTAACACCCATGCTTTAACCTGACTTCACCTTCCCGGCTTCGTATCTCTCCCCGTAGACGAAGCCGGGATTATTTTTTTAGAACTAATCTTCAGCACAGTCCTCAGAAAGCGCATCCCCAATCCGTCCAAAAACTTCCTGCAATTTTTCGGGAATGGCATCCCCGCCGCTTAAAAGTTCCTGCACCTCTTGCGAGGAAAGTCCTGCCGATTCGGCAATAGCTAATATTTTTTCCGATATTTCAGTCTTGTTCATAGCTTTCTATTTACACTCCCCGCACTCGGTTTGCAAAAAATGATTTTGTGCAAAAAACGAAACTGGACATCAATAAAAGATGGCTCTATTAAGGCTATCGTCTGCCCTGAACAAGAGATATTCAGATCAGCGGACACCAAAATCATTTTTCTGGAGCTAACATGCTGGACAACCTGAGCATTGTACTTTTCGGTACCAAATACCCTGAAAACGTCGGATCATCGGCCCGAGCCATGACCAATATGGGCTGCAACAACCTGACTCTGGTGCGCCCTGCATCATGGGACATGGACAAGGCCCTGCCGCTGGCAACAGTGAAAGCCCGTGACATTGTGGAAAAAGCGGTAGTCGCAGACGACCTTTCCGAAGCCTTAAAAGGACATACCAGAGTATACGGAACAACCGCCCGCACCGGAGGCTGGCGCAAAGGTGTAATGACCCCGTCCACCGCGGCTCCGCTTATGGTTGAACAGCTTCGGGCAGGTGAAAAAATAGCAGTGGTATTCGGCCCGGAAGACAGAGGACTGACTAACGATGAAACCCAGCTCTGCTCAAGACTGATCAACATCCCCACCAGCCACGACAACAGCTCCCTGAACCTTTCTCAAGCAGTACTCATCATTTTGTATGAATGCTTTAAAAACGCTCTGGATAAACCCTACACTCCCGCAGGCCCGCCAGAAGAGCGTTCTACATCATTTGAAGAGCAGGAAATTCTGGCTTCCAACCTGCAAGAAACCCTGCTGGCAATTGATTTCCTGAAGGCCGACAACCCCGACTACTGGATGATGCCGGTCCGCAGGTTCATGTCCAGACTCGACATCAAACGCAACGAATTCAATCTGCTTATGGGAATATGCCGTCAGATCAAATGGATAGCCGGACAGGCAGGTAAAAAATAATCAGATAGCAAGCTCAGCCCCTTCTCAATTTAAAGAAAGAAAGCTACAGTACAAACCAAATTTAGATATGCGGAGCCTGTAAATGTCCGAAAAAAATACCATTCAAGACCTAAGCGGAGTATTCTCGCGCCAGAGAATCGCCAAGGTCGGAACCGGAACCACCACCCGCCGAGTGGCTCAGATCGGTTACTATTTTGTTGAACAAATGGCCGAAGACCTTTTTCAGGTCCGTCCTTTGAACAGTAATTTCGTCCCCACCGGTGATCCGGAAGGAATCACCCGCGACGAACTTCTTGAGTCATATACCCCGGAACCTGAAATGTACCACAAGCAGGTTCTGCCCAACATGAAGGATTTGCAAAAAACCCTCGCCCGTGCGGACCGTCACCGCCAGCAGGGAAATTCCTTCAGTGCCGAGATGGAATACACCAACGCCATCAAGGTTGATGAACTGAACGTACGTGGCAACTTCGGGGTTGGACTCTGCCTTATGCAGAGAGGTGAAAATGACCGGGCAAATGATGTTTTCGCCCGCCTTGTTTCCATGGATGCCCCCTTTGCCCCTGAACACAAGCATATGTTCAATGATTTCGGCATCAACCTGCGTAAATCAAAAATGATCCCGCAGGCCATTGAATATTACTCCAAAGCCATTGCCCTCAGCCCGGAAGATGAACACCTGCGTTACAATCTCGCCCGTGCCTACTTTGAAGACAAGCAGTACGAAAAAGTACGTGAGGAACTGACTAAGTGTCTGGAACTTAATCCTGATTTCGCTGAAGGCAAAAAATTTGTCGCTTATCTGGACAAAAATAAGCTGGGCTGATCCGAAAAAAAACATTATAGAGTTCCAATGAACTCCATCAAAGGCTTCATTGTAGCAGGAACCCACAGCGGTTGCGGCAAGACCTCGGTAACACTGGGGCTTATGGCTGCGCTCGCCCGTCGCAATATCAAAGTCCAGCCCTTTAAGACCGGGCCGGACTTCATTGATCCGGGGCACCATAGCCGTGCAGCCGGACGGACCTGCCACAACCTTGACGGCTGGATGCTTTCGGGCAAAACCCTGCGCGATATATTTTCCCGCTACTCACAGGACGCTGACGCCTGCATTGTTGAAGGCGTCATGGGCCTGTACGACGGCTATTCCGCGCTGGATGAAACAGGTTCCACCGCCCATCTTTCCAAAGAGCTGAACCTGCCGGTAATTCTGGTTGTGGATGCCGGGTCCATGGCCCGTTCCGCAGCTGCGCTGGTGCAGGGATTCTGCAATTTTGATCCTGAAACCCCTGTGGCGGGGGTTATCTTCAACCGCGTTGGAAGCAGCAATCACGCCCAGATCCTGACCGAAGCCATCTCACTTACAGAGGTCCCCCTTGTGGGCTGTCTTCCCCGCAGGGAAGAAATAGCCACGCCCTCCCGTCATCTGGGACTTGTAACCCCGGAACACCTTGAAGACCTTGAATTCAAATACAATGCCCTTGCGGACTGGGTTGAAGAAAACCTTGATCTGGACCAGATAATCGAAGCCCTGCCTGACATTCCCCTGCAACCGCGTTTTGATGAAGTACCCATGATCCCTCGAACCCGCATCGGGATTGCGCAGGATGATGCCTTTTCATTTTACTACGAAGAAAACCTGCGTCTGCTGCGCGAAGCAGGAGCGGAGCTTATCCCCTTTTCCCCCATAGAAGACAAAGCCCTGCCTGAAGGTATTTCCGGACTTTATTTCGGTGGCGGCTACCCGGAACTGGCCGCCTTTGATCTGGCCCAGAATACCAAGCTGCGCCGGGCCATTGCTGAGTTTTCTGCGGCAGGCCATCCGGTATATGCAGAATGCGGCGGTTTCATGTATCTCATGGAATCCATTTGCAAAGATGACCGTGTTTTCCCCATGTGCGGCATATTCCCCTTCCGCAGTGCCATGCAGTCCCGTTTCCAATCCCTTGGGTACCGCGGTGTTGAACTTTCCCATGACACAATCCTCGGTCCGGCTGGAACTATGATCCGTGGTCATGAATTCCATTATTCCGCATTGGAAGATATGCCGGAAAATCTGCGAAAATCCTATCAGGTGACCTGCAAGAAAAAAATTTCCGCAAGCGAAGGATTCATTGCCAATGAAAACACGCTGGGCAGTTATATTCATCTTCATTTTGCCAGTAATCCGCAGGTTGCAAAGAATTTTGTAGAAGCCTGCATGGCCTCTTCACACGCGGAAGAAATTTAAGCAGACTGCATTTACTCCAAAACGGGCAACTCAATGCAGAAGTACATCATGCACATAGACATGGACGCCTTTTTCGCGTCCGTGGAACAACTGGACAACCCGGCCCTGCGCGGAAAACCAGTGGGCGTCGGCTCCCTGCACGAACGTTCGGTCCTAAGCGCGGCCTCTTACGAAGCGCGTAAATTCGGGGTCCGCTCAGCCATGCCCGTGCATCAGGCCCTGAAACTCTGCCCGCAATTACAGGTGGTTTCAGGAAGCAGACATCGGTACAAGGAAATTTCGCGCAAAGTCATGGAAGTACTATCCAACTACTCTCCGGTTGTGGAAAAAGCATCCATTGACGAAGCCTACATCGATATCACCGGAACGGAAAAGCTGTTCGGCACCCCGCTGCAAATTGCCCAATCCATCAAAGCCGATATCCAGAAAGCCACCGGGCTGACTGCATCAGTAGGCATTGCCCCGGTTAAATTTCTGGCCAAAATAGCCTCCGACCTCAACAAACCGGATGGCATCTCCATCATCGAAGCTGAGCAGGTGCAGGTTTTTCTGAAAACCCTGCCGGTGGAAAAAATTCCCGGTGTAGGCAAAAAAGCCCTGCCCCGACTGCGCTCCTACGGCATCACTTATGCTGCCGACCTTCGCCGCTACCCCCCGGAATTTTGGAGAGAACATTTTGGGGAGCGTGGTCCCGTCCTCTACGATAAAGGCGCAGGAATTGACCCCACCCCGGTGACCAAAGGTGGGGCCATGAAATCATCCAGCGCGGAGAACACCTTCGGCAAGGATGTTTCAGATATCCATACCCTGAAAACCCTGCTGCTCAAGCAGTCCGAACGCATTGCAGCAGATATTAGAAAACATGGGGTCAAAGGCCGGACCATCACCCTGAAAATCAAATTTCCCGATTTCCGCCAGATCACCCGCAGCCGGACCCTTGATTCACGCACCTCCCATGGTGGAACAATCTACAAAACAGCATGCCAAATACTGGATGCGGAGCTGCCAATCGGCAAAATACGACTGATTGGGGTCGGCATTTCCAATTTCGAAGAACGCAACAGGCAGCTATCCCTGCTGGATGATCCTGAAAAGCCTCGCAAAAATAAAAAACTGGACCAGCTGGACAAAGCCATGGATCAGGTACGCCTTAAATTCGGTAAGGATATCCTCACCAAAGGGAGGCTGCTGGAAGATGAGTAAAAGAGATCTGAGTAAAGAACAGCTCCGCGAGGGCTATACCACCGGATCTTCAGCAACCGCAGCAGCCATGGCTGCTATCCGGGTTTTGTTTAGCGATGACACGCCGGAACAAATTGAAATTCCTCTTCCGGTCAAAGGGACCTTGAACATTCCTATTGCACGGGTGGAAAAAGAAGGTAAGTGCGCACGCGGTGTGGTCATTAAAGACGGCGGAGACGACCCGGACGCCACCCACGGGCATGAAATTCATGCGCTGGTGGAAATAAGCGAAGCCGAAACCCTGCGAGTTGAAGTTGAAGGCGGCATTGGCGTTGGCCGGGTAACCCTGCCGGGACTGCCTGTCCCTGTTGGCGAAGCTGCCATCAATCCCGTGCCCCGCAAACAGATCATTTCCGGAGTCATCAAGGAGACCAACGAAGTGACGCCGGATTTCGCAGGACTAATTAGAATCACCATTGAAGTGCCGCAGGGCGAAACAATCGCCAATGAAACCATGAATGCCCGGCTGGGCATTCTGGGAGGAATCTCCATACTGGGCACCCAAGGAATTGTGCGCCCCTTTAGTCATGCTTCGTGGAAAGCATCAATCGCCCAGTCTTTAAACGTGGCCCGAGCCAGTGGTCTGGATGAAATAGTATTCACAACCGGAAGGCGCAGTGAGCAGTTCTATCTGGAACAATTCCCCGAAACCCCGCCCATCGGTGTGGTGCAGGCTGCTGATTTTTTTAAATTTTCCATGCAACAGGCCAGACTGAAAGAAATGCGCACGGTACGTTGGTCCATTTTCATCGGTAAGGTGGTCAAACACGCCATGGGTTTTCCCTACACCCACGCCAAAGACTGGGCCATTGATTTTGACCTTCTGGCCGATTGGTGCGCGGAACTGGGCATGCCAGAGGAATTGACAGAAAAAAACCGGGCCGCGATAACGGCCCGGCATATATATGAAATGGTCCCCGAAGAATCACGCGAAGCTTTCATCCGCATGCTGGTCCGTAAAGCACGCGAAAGTGCCTGTGGATTCAGCGGGAACTCGGAGGTAGCAATAAAGTACGTCCTTTTTGATTTTGAGGGCAAAATGATCTATTCCCCCGAAAATCAGAAATAATCTTCTTCGTCATGGTCACTGAGGGTATAGAGTACGTAGATTCCCACGGCACCGGCAAGTAAAGACACCACATAAAAGGGTGTACAGCGATTCTCTGTACCGGCTGTATAATTGTTCACCTCGTACTCGATACGCATGTTGCCCATAATGTCATTAACATCGGACATGGTTTTTCCGGCCAGCATGGGAGCGGTGAGGGAGAATCCGTAGAAAGCAGTAAGAATGGAGCCGACCAAAAGAGCTATGGCAATTAACCTTTTCATATCTCATCACCTCCGCAAAAAGCATGGAAGGGGTCAAAATCATAATAACAGATTCTTATTTTTTTGGTAACTAATATTGAAATAAAATTCAGGATTGAAATCTTCCTTTAATATCCAAGCAATACATTGTATGAAACATAACATGATACATCCTCTGCAAATAATCGGACTCCATCCGGGCAGCCTTGAGCCGTCGCAAAAGGCAGCAGAAAACATTTCCAAAGCCGATATACTCAGCGGAGGAAAAAGGCTGCTGGAAGCATTTCCAAAGTTCAAAGGAGAAAAGATCCCCTTCAGTTCCCCGGTAAAGGAATATGCAAAGACTCTTGAAAAATTACTCGCCAAGGGTAAAAAAGTAGTCTTGCTGGCTGATGGCGACCCACTGCTCTTCGGCATTGCCCAGTCCCTTATTCCCATGCTGGGTGAAGAAAACGTAACGATCACGCCCTCGCTATCCACAATTCAGCTCGGAGCGGCAAGATTGGGATGTAGCTGGAAAGATTTTGAAATTATTTCCCTGCATGGAAGAAACGACTTTTCCCCACTTTTCGGAGCCATGCAGCGCAAGAAAGATTGCGCCGTCTACACGGATCAAACCAATACCCCGCAAGCCATTGCCAAGCGGCTGCTAGAAAAAGGGGTTGATAATTACTTCATGGTCGTGCTGGCCCGGCTTGGCACCCCCGAAGAGAAAATCACCCGAGGCAGGCCGGAATCTTTCCTGAATTTCACCTGCGCGGACCTGAACATCGTCATCCTTACTGTGGACAACAAAGAAAGCAGCACCAAAATCTTCGGGCGTGAAGACGATTCATTCACAAGGGAGAAGGGATTGATCACCAAGCTCCCGGTCCGTTCCACCGGAATCGCACTGCTGGATATCAGGCCGAACCAGACTGTCTGGGACCTCGGCGCGGGCTGCGGCTCGGTTGCCATTGATGCTTCTTTCATCACCACTGGTTCACGTTTTTTTGCAATTGAGCAGAAGCCCGAGCGGGTTGAAATGATCAAAGAAAATATCCGCAGATTCAAAGCTTGGTCCGTTGAGCCGACCTGCGGAACAATGCCGCAAGCCCTGGCTGAACTCCCGGACCCGGAACGTATTTTCATGGGCGGGGGCATCGGGCGTGATGACTCGGTTATCCGCGAAGCAGCCAAACGCCTTAAACCGGGCGGCAGACTGGTGGTCCACGCCATCCTCATGGGCAGCATCCAGCGCAGCCGCGACCTGTTCGAAGAACTGGGCTGGAACTGGCAGTCCATGCAGATTCAGGCCTCAACTTCAGATAAACTGGCCGGGGACATCCGCTACAAGGCGCACAATCCGGTAACCATACTCTGGGCCGACAAGCCCGAAGGATAATATAATGGGTAAAGTATATTTTATCGGAGCCGGGCCGGGCGACCCGGAACTGATCACCGTAAAAGGGCAGCGCATCATCCGCGAAGCCGGGCTGGTTCTCTATGCCGGATCACTGGTTCCTGAAGCTGTCATTGCCGAAGCACGCGAAGATGCTCGCATTGAAAACTCAGCCTCCATGTCTCTGGAAGAAACAGACCGCATCATGCAGGAATATACAGCCAAGGGTGAAATCGTGGCCCGCGTGCATACCGGTGACCCCGCGCTTTACGGAGCAGTGCAGGAGCAAGCCCGGTTACTGCAAGCAACGGACATCGAATATGAGGTCATTCCCGGTGTAACTTCAGCCTGTGCAGCAGCGGCAGCGTCCGGCGCATCCTTCACCGTTCCCGGAGGAACCCAGACCCTAATCCTGACCCGCATGGCCGGGAGAACCCCGGTGCCTGAATCCGAAAGTTTGCAAAAACTGGCCGCCCATAATTCCGCCATGGCTATTTATCTTTCAGCGGGAAACCCCATGGGCATTCAGGAACAGCTTCTAGCCGGGGGCATGGAACCGGCCACCCCGGTCATCCTCGGCTACCGTATCGGCTGGCCCGAAGAAAAGTCCGTACCGACCACCCTTGAAAATCTGGCTGAAACAGCAGAACAGAACGATTTCAAACGGCAAACCATTTTCATGATCCTGCCCGGTAAGGACAATGACAGCGAATCCCTGCTTTATGATTCAGGATTCAGCCATATGTTCCGCAAAGAAGACACATAAGCACTCAAAAGAATAGCACTCCTGCGACTATAATGGTAATCTCTTATTTTCAAAGATTACTAATGCAGGAGTGCTGTTAATGCATAATCTTTTCGTTCCAAAAACTATCAGCAGTCGGATCAAATGCTACTCTTTCTTCATGGTCGGAGTGCCCCTTATTTTTATCTGTATAATGCTCCTTTTCTTCATCAAATCAGCCATCTTCAAAGCCGCGAAAAAGGAGCTGGCTGAACAGGTTACCTCTCACAAAACAGTCATTGAGGAATGGTTCCGCGAACGACAGAACAATGTAAAATTCCTTGCCGAGACAGAGGCACTGCGTAGTGGAGACCTGAAACGGATCAGCCCAATTCTGCAAAAATTCGATGACACCCATGATGACATATCCATAGTGATTTTGGTCGGAAAGGATGGCATTGCAGGAAAACATCCGGCCGGGCCGCTCATTGATGTCTCCGACCGGGAATATTATATTAAGGGCCGAGCCGGGAAAGCGCATGTAACCAAAGTCCTGACCGGGCGCGGCTCCGGGAACCCCATAATTATTTTCTCGCATCCCGTAACCATGGAAGACGGGAGTTTCGGCGGAGTTGTTATTCTGGGTTCACGGCTGACAGCCATAGACAAGCTGATGAAGAATCTCAGATTCGGCGACACCGGAGAGACATATATCCTCAACCGCGATGGATATATGCTCACAGAATCCCGCTACGCAACACAGCTGAAAACGGAAGGCAGAATAAAGAACACTGCTATTCTGGAGATCAAAACCAGCACCAAAGGATTTGAAGCCGCCCTTACAGGCAGCCAACATCAAGGACCATACCTTGATTACCGGGGAGCAAAAGTTCTGGGTGCCAGTCAGTGGATCAGAGACGGCAGATGGCTTCTGGTCTCTGAAATTGATTACAACGAAGCCCTGAACCCGCTCTATTCCTTCATGTTGACAGCTTTCAGCGGAGCGGCTCTGACTCTGCTGGTCCTGACCCCTTTTGCAGTCAGGCTGATCCGCTCCATAAGTATTCCTTTACTGCAACTCAATAATGTTGCCCGCCAGATGACCTTGGGAAAATTCGACTGTAAATGTGCCGAGGCGAATATGCCTTCGCCTCCAGATGAAATAAAACAACTAATGGAAGTCTTCTGCTCCATGCAGGAAAAAGTGGACAGTACAGTGCAGGAATTGCAAAAATCAGCGGTAACCGACCAACTTACCGGACTGCCCAACCGACGCTACTTGATGAAGGAAGGGGCAAGATTGGTGGATATAGCCATTCGGGCAAGGCAACCCTGCTCGCTTATGATCATGGATATTGACCATTTTAAAGTTATCAATGACACATACGGGCATACTATGGGAGATGTTGTGCTCCAACAAATGAGCAGATCATTTCAGGAAATTGTGCGCACCTCGGATATCATAGCCCGTTACGGCGGGGAAGAATTCGTGGTTGTAGCACCGGGTTCCGACATTGATTCCGGGAAAATCCTCGCCGAAAGATTGCGTCAGGGCATAGAGGCCCGCACGTTCAATAACGAAGCACAGCCTCTAGCCTGCACCATTTCTATTGGAGTGGCCCATTACGCCACAGATATCAAGTTCGGGGCGGATGCCTATGAAGACATGCTGGCCCGGGCGGACACTGCCCTTTACGATGCCAAAAATACCGGGCGTAATAAAATATGCATAGCCGAACCGCATAATAAACTTACCGACTCCCCAAAAGGAGATAATTAGTGGAAACTTTACAGATCAGAACTAACAGCCGCGAAGAAATGATCGACATAACTGAATCAGTGCGCAAGCTGATCAGAGACAACGGCTGGCAGTCCGGCGCGCTGCTGCTCTACTGCCCGCACACCACAGGTGCAATAACAGTCAACGAAGGAGCAGACCCGGACGTTGTCCGCGACATCACCGTGAACATGCGCAAACTGGTGCCCCATCAAGGGGACTACCGGCACATGGAAGGTAACTCCGATGCCCACATCAAAACCAGTATGTTCGGGCCGGAACAGATGCTCATCGTTGAGAACGGAGATGTCATGCTCGGCACATGGCAGCGTATCTTTTTCTGTGAGTTTGACGGGCCGCGAAGCAGAAAGCTTTGGGCGCAGTGGTTGGGAGCAAGTTAATTATAAGCGACAAAAAAGGTAATAATTTTGGTTGCTCTTTTGCCCGTCTTACGCCACATTCCAGCAAAAGACATAGACTAAAAATAACAACCTTAAAGCTTAGTACAGGATCTCCATAATGTCTGAGAAAAAGTCCCCCAAAACCGAAAGACAATTCAATAGCCATTTCATACGGAGACTTTTTTGTTTTGCTTCACTGGCAGGTATCGCAATATTGGCGGTTATTCTTTCCAATATATATACGCAAGACCTCTACCGGGAACTGGCAGATAAAAATACGCAGATCTCAGAAAATCTGATTGTGGAGAAAAAACGATTTCTACGCGAGGCAATTGCCTTGAACGAACCACACAACAGGGCAACAGCCACAGAACTACACCTCGATAAAGTGGATAAGATCATCAAAGAAGATGCTGGCATAACAAAGGGGACATACAGGTCTCAGTTGAAAATGACCATTTCCATTTCTCTTCTAGGGATCATCCTTGCAGCACTGATTATCATATTTCTTGAAAAATATATTTCAAAGCTTATCTTAGACTACGAGACTCGCATCAACGAACTGGAAAGCCTTTCAAGCATCGACAAACTCACCGGGCTAGCGAACAGAATCAAGCTGGATGAGATGTTCAATTACGAAATAAGCAAGGCGCAGCGGCACGGCAATTCCTTCTCCATTCTGCTGCTCGATCTGGACAGGTTCAAGAATATTAACGACAATTTCGGCCATGATATCGGGGACATGGTTCTTCAGCAAACAGCACAACTATTGAAAAACAACCTGCGCAAAACAGACACCATCGGTCGATGGAGCGGAGAAGAATTTCTGATTATTGCCCCTGAAACAGGAAACGAGAAGGCCATTCTGCTGGCAGAAAAAATACGTAAAATTATTGCCGGACACTACTATACACCGGTCGGGACCGTCACCTGCTCCATAGGCATCGGTTCTTTTAACGGAGAAGACAGCAGGGAAAGTCTGACCGAACGAGCCGACCGGGCACTATATATGGCAAAAGACAACGGACGAAACAGGGCCGTATACGGAGAAATGTAATTTCTGTCAGCCGAGCACAAACGGACAACGCGCGTAAAAGCAGATATCAGGAAGAACGAGCCGCCCGCCCCTTCAAGCTGGCAAAAGCCAGAATAACCCCGAGTGCCCCGCCGAGAAGAGCGGCAAAGATGATCCGCAGGTCCGGCGGCAGCATGAAGGTTATTGTATGCGCGGGAATCCAGAAGATGGGAATGGTTTTTTTCAAGACGAATCCCCACATGCTGTCCCAGTCAATGGCTGAGAGTCTGGCTGCAACATCCACCGGAGCTATCAAGGAACTTATGCGCCCCTGATGAACCTGAATGTGGTCGTCGTAAATTTTGTGCAGAATCATGAGCACCGGAGCAAAGACGGTGTTGAGCATGACGCTGGTAATGAACGAGATGAGCAGAGAAGCAAAAAAACCGTCATCTGCACTAACATTCAGGCCGAGGGAAGTAAGCACAGCCGGAGAGCCTACGGCAAAGACAGCGAAACAGGCCTTTATAAACAGTCCGATGAATCCCCACATGACCGCTCTGGCAATAAGACCGAATCCGGGCCGCCAATAACGTCCATCCACAATGCGCAGAGCAACGCATTCCCCGAAAGTAGCCAGAATAGCGAATTTTAAAAAGCTTAAAATATAGCCATGCTCTTTAGTGTAGAGCTTAAATGTTTCTATAGGATGCGGCTGGCAGGCAACCCAGATAAGCAACAATGCAATAACGCAGAGAGTGATATAGTCCGATCTTTTCATGGAAATTTTATTCATAATCCTGTTATCGCCTTAACCCTGTTCTTTTGTAAGATTGACCTGTGACATATGGGTTGTGATTCCTTTCTCTTTAAAAACTCTGATCAATCGCATGGAGACATCACTTTTCAGGCTCCACGCCTCGGCAGGAGAATCGGCCCAAGCAGCCACCCAACAAACAACACTCTCCCTGTCCATGCTCCGTATCCAGAATTGCGGGGTGTCCAATTCGTTATGATGTTCACTCCGGGAGGCCACATCAATGGCAATATCTCTGATCTCATCAATATCCGCATCATATGAAACTGAAAATTCAATGTAAGACCATTGCAGACTGTCATTGAGGGTCAGATTGGAAAATTCTTTGTTCAACATACGACTGTTAGGAATAATGTAACGTTTCCAGTCCCATGTCTTGATCTTTGTGTGGGTAATGGAAATATCCTCGACAGTACCGTACTGACCGTCAACCACCAGAGTATCACCGACCCTGAGCTGCTTTGAAAATGAAATGACGATACCCGAGATCATGTTTTCCACCAGAGGACGGGCCGCGATACCTACCACCGCTGTTGAGATAGCGATCAGTATCGAAATCATCGTACTGGGAAGCTGCCCTACAAAAGGCATGACCATCGCCAGTATCCAGATCATCACGAGAAAAAGTATTAATGTGCGGCGTATGACCGTAAACCGGGTCTTAACGCCTTTGACCATGTCCTTTCGTTCCTGCCGCTCTTCCTTATCAGTCAGAACGTCAGTAGGAATGGCCGCAGTGGTTTCAGGATCTTTCTTGATCAGCTTTTCAATGCGATCAACACGACTCTTTCTGAAACGTGTGACACGGTAACTTATCCAGATATAGATGATCGCGGCAACTGCGGTTATGCAAGCGACGTAGATGTACGGATCGATTTCAGTAAGCATGCCTCACCCTTTAACCACAATATCCGATACCGTAAACAGATATACACATGCTCTCACCGGGAGATAACCAAAAGTTCTCCCCGGACAAAAGTCCCTACATCCCCACACACCTGTTTATGGGCTGTCTTTTGTCCCCCTCCGAAACTGAACAGCCGCAACTCTCCGGACTGAGCCGCTTTTTGGCACCGTTCAAAACCATGCGCAAACAAAAACGCGACCCATGTCCGCCGCTTCCGGCAAGACAGTTGAAAATATCATCCCCGGCGCGATCCAGGGCCTCGGCTACAGTCAAGCCACGGTTTTGCAGACGCTCGGCCTTCTTCCTGAGCAGTTCTTCCAGCAATGCGGTGTTCATATGCCACCCCCGAAGTGTTCTTGATCCTGTTCATGAATGCCGGATTTCCGGCATATCCATTCCCCGTACAAGTACTGATGCAATTTCCAATCCTTCGTTGCCGTCCGGCAATAAAGCAGCTACAATGCAAAGCAAAACAAGCGGTAATAATTGCGGAAGTCATTTACAGTATAGCACTATAAACATGTGCAAGCGACATGTTTCCGCTTTTTTAATTATTGACCGTCAATATCCACAACGGAGCAAACCGTGAGCAGGACAGCACAAAGTCGTATAGACATCGTAAAATCAACGTCTTCCACTGACATAGACTACTCCTAAATAAAAATGAGCATACGTATAAAACTTTTCGCCCTGCTGCTGATATTCAGCCTTATCCCCCTGCTGGTGGTTTCCGTCATCAGCAGGCAGGGAATTCAGGAACTTGGCCAGATCCAATCAGACAACCTGCGCGCGGACATGATCAAAATCCTGACGGATGAAATGCATCAGTCCGCCAAAGACTCAGCCAAACTGGTACAGCAACAGGCGGTATCGCTGGAGTTTGCCCTTAAAGCCATAGGGGCCGAAGCCGAAGATGTGCTTAATGACCCGGTGGGAACTCCACCGAAAGTATACTTCGCCGAGGACTTCAACACTGAAGGACGTCAGCCGGCCGATTTCGGGCCATCCCCGCAGTATTTCGTACTCAGTGAAAAAGGCCGGAAAAATCCCTCATCGGTGAGTCTGGAAGAACCTGTTTTTTTCTGCCCGGAAGGAAAGGAACACCTGAAAGAGAGTCCTGATCTTGTCCGGCTCTGCCTGCTCAAGCCTGATTTCAAATCTTTTTTCAATGAAGCCGGAACCGCCCTGCACCGAATCTACATAACCCTTAATTCCGGGCTGCACATGGCCTACCCCGGCCACGGCAACTACCCGCCCAACTATGATCCCCGAAAAAGGGAATGGTTTACTGAAGCGGTTAAGCAAGGCTCCATTGTCTGGGATAAATTCATTGACGCCAGCACCGGGCAACAGGTCTACACCCTTTCCAAGCCCCTCCGGGACCGTGATGGAAACATCATCGGTGTAGCCGCCATTGATATCCAGTTGGTGGAACTGTTGCGCAAGGAAGACCTGACCTCCCAATGGTCAAGCGCGATTCAGGCCTTTGTGGTCGGTCCGGTCAACACAAATAACGGAGTCGAGCTGCGCATCTGGGCCGAGGCGGGACACAAAGAAACCAATATTTCATGGAAGACCGGACTACCAAACGAAGTCCGCTATCTGCAATCAGCCGACAAGGATTCACAGGACAAGCTGATCAGCTCTATCTCCAAAAGTAAATCCGGGGTCATGCGGATGCCCTACAACGGAGTTAAATCGGTCTGGGCCTTCGCTCCCTTTCGTGGCGATGGCAGCTACGTGCTGATCACACCGGAAAAAGTTATCACCAGAGTTCCGGACCGAGCCGCCAGACAGGCCCTTACCCTGAGCAAAGACCTTTACGTGGCAGTCGGGGCGGCCTCATTTTTCACCTTGATCACCATCGGACTGGTAGCCTTTGTGGGTAGCCGTAAAGTGATTAAACCGCTGCTGATAATGACTGACGCTGCCGAAAAAATATCCGAAGGTGACCTTTCAGTACACGTTGATGTCAGAACCGGGGATGAACGGGAAACCCTTGCCAATGCCTTCAACCACATGATTCCCAAATTGCAGGACCATCTGCGCATCAGCAAATCCCTTGAGCTGGCGCAGGAAGTTCATACCAGCCTGCTTCCGGAAGAGCCGCCGCAGATCAACGGGCTGGATATCTCCGGTATCAGTATTTCCTGCGATGAAACCGGAGGCGATTATTTCGATTTCTACACCCCGCCCATCAACGGGGGAACCGGAATCCTCCTCGGAGATGTCACCGGGCACGGGGTTTCCGCAGCCCTGCTCATGACCACCGGGCGTGCGCACCTGAAACATACTTCCGGGCACATGGAGCCGCTGGCCAACCGCATTGACGAGGTCAACAAGCTGCTCTGTTCGGACATCGGCGATACCGGAAGATTCATGACCCTGTTCTGTCTTGAACTCTCCCCGGATAACTCCAAAGGCACATACGTGCGCGCTGGACATGACCCGGCAACCATCTACAATCCTGCCAGCGGAGAAAAACGCGACCTCATGGGATCGCCGATGCTGGCTCTGGGTATTTTTGATGAAAGCAAGTACGATGAATTTGATATTGAAATAAACGAAGGAGAGATCATCTTCATCGGCACAGACGGTATCTGGGAGGCCCGCAACACCAAAGATGAAATGTTCGGACGCGACCGTCTAGACCGGATCATATTCGCCAATGCCCAGCGCAGTGCCGCTGAAATCCAGCAGGAGATCATTGCCGAAGTCTACAAGTTTCAGGACGGTATGGAACAGGAAGACGACATCACTCTGGTCATCATCAAAGTTAACGAATTTAACAAAAACAAATCATGATGCGCTATCGCGCGTTTGATAAAAAGATTTCGCCTCCGGCGGCTTAAACCCTTTGAAAAGGGTTTAAGAATTCCCAAACTTTTTTATTAGGGCTTCGCCACTTCGTTTGAAAAACCATACGCGAACTTTAAGGAATAAATATGGAAAACAGTCATCGTTTTTTCAGGAACATAGATTGTCGCTATTTCCCCTGCCATCAGGTCAGCGACGAAACATCCTTCAACTGCCTGTTCTGTTTCTGTCCGCTCTACCTTGTGGAGGATTGCGGCGGACGCTTTAAAACAACTGCCAAGGGCGTTAAGGACTGCACAGACTGTAAGATTCCGCATCGGCCCGAAGGTTACGATTACATCATCAAAAAACTTAAAGAAGCAAACGAGCGTTAGCCGGAGTTCCCCATGTCAGAAAATTTTACCTTCGCCCTTACCCAGGAAGAAAAAGATTATCTAAAAAGCCTCGTCCACAAGTCCATCATGTGCAGACTGAACAAACAGGAGGAACCTACTCCCGAACCTGTAACCGAGCACCTGCGTGAGAACTACGGGGCCTTTGTGACCCTGAACAAGGGCGGACATCTGCGCGGTTGTATCGGAAATGTACAGGGAACCGGGCCGCTCTACAAAACCATCTGGAAGATGGCCCGCGCCGCCGCTTTTGAAGATCCGCGTTTCCCGCCGCTGTCTATGGAAGAATTCGGGGAAATCGAGATTGAAATATCCATCCTCAGCCCCATCAGCCTTTGTCCCGATACAGATAAGATCAAAATCGGGCGGCACGGCCTGATCATGCAACGCGGACAGCAAACCGGGCTTCTTTTGCCGCAAGTCGCCGTGGACTGGAAGTGGGATCGTGAACAATTTCTAGCCCAGACCTGCCAGAAAGCAGGCATGGAACCGGATGCATGGCAAGACCCGGCAACCAATATTTTCTGGTTCGAAGCTGAAGTATTTTAAAGATGCCTCCGGCGGCTGGGGAAGGGAAACTCTTGCAAGAGTTTCCCTTCCCCAGACCCCATCCCTTCAAAACCTTTTAATATGGCTTCGCCGCTGGAGACAGCTTCTTTTGCTGTAACGGACAGCACATTTTCCCACTTAAAATGACGTTATTTATACATAAGCATATTTTTTAATACTAAATGGCGAAGCCCTAATAAAAAGTTTTGGGATTCTTAAACCCTTTTCCAAAAGGGTTTAAGGCCCCCGGCAGGGCCGCCGGAGGCAAAACATGATAGACGCCCTCTCTCCTTGGGGACTTGAAACCCTCGAACGCCATAATGATAAGAATATTCCCGGTAGCACGGAGCGAACGATCTCACGCTCTGTAATTGAAGATACTGAAAACAGACTTTGGCTCATGGAGCGTATTGCCGGAACACAGGTGAATAAACGTTCCGCCATTGCTGAGAATCTGCTGACTTTGCAGAAATCAGGCATGGACTGGCTGCTTCCCTATCAGGAAACCAAAGATGGGCAGGTTATCGCAGAGGTAATGGGCCTCCCGTGGCAGCTCTCGCCCTTTTATGCGTCAGACGAACTGCCACGCCCGGAATATGTTTTTGATGCCGAGAGAGGCACGGAGCTAGCGAAATTCATTACACAGTTGCGTGAGCATACAAAGGGTAAAGAAATGCAGGGACAGGATCAATCCTTTGCGCTGATCGAGTATGCCCGCAAGCTGGTCGAGACCGTTAAAGAACGGGAGCCTACTGTTTACAAACGCCTCGAGCCGATCTGCGCACGCCTGTTCCCAAAGATGGAGCAATTCCCGCAATTGCCCAAAGCTTTCTGCCACGGCGATTTCCATCCCCTGAACGTACTTTGGAAAGGTAAAAAAGTTGGCGCAGTAATCGACTGGGAATTTTCCGGTATGCGCCCTGAAATCTATGACGTAGCCAACATGATCGGCTGTGTGGCTTTTGAAAATCCCGGCGCACTGGGTGAAGGCTTAATCCCGGCCTTCATGGACGGGCTTTACGATAACACCGATATCAGCGACGACAGTTATGAATCACTGCCCGCCTATATTCCAGCCCTGCGCTTTGCATGGCTTTCCGAATGGCTGCGCAAAAAGGATCATGAGATGATTGAGATGGAATTAGAATTTATGGAGCTGCTATTGGCGGTAATGGGGTAATTTTTCTACTGGGATCATTTTCCTGACGCCACGAAAATGATCCCTTAATTTTTTTTAAAAACCTTTTTCCAGCGGCGGATTAACCAGACTAAATCCGTTCGTCTTCGCCAGCTCAATATCAGCTTCAGCCAGTTTCACAAAACGGTCCGTGGCAGATAAACGCCCTGTTGCCAGCCATTGCACAGCCTGCGGCAAAATACGGTGTTCCTGCTTGAGGATACGCTTGCGCAACTCATCTTCATCTTCACCGGGGTAAGCGGGGACTGCGGCCTGAATGACCACCGCCCCGTGGTCCATTTTTTCATCCACAAAATGGACGGTACAACCGGCCAGTTGCACGCCGTATTTGGCGGCATCGCCCTGCCCGTCCACACCGGGAAAACTGGGCAGAATCGCCGGATGGATATTGATAATCTTACCGGGGAAGGCATTCAGAAATACCGGAGTAATAATGCGCATGAATCCGGCCATGATCACGGCTTCGACTCCGGCATCTTTAAGAATACGCACCATCTCGGCATCAAATTCCTCACGAGAACCGAAATCCTTATGGCTCAAAGCCGCAGTAGGGATGCCGTAAGCTTCAGCCCGTTTCAAACCGTAAGCATCAGCTTTATTGGAAAGAACCATCCTGATATCAACATCAAGAATGTTATCTTCCATTTTTTCAATAATGGATTGCAGATTAGATCCACCACCTGAAATAAGAACAGCAATAGGTAAACTCAAGTCACTCTCCATGAGAACAAGAGGCGAAGCCCTAATAAAAGGTTTTGGGATTCTTAAACTCTTTTGCAAAAGGGTTTAAGCCGCCGGAGGCATAAAAAAAGGAGGACCTCGTAGGTCCTCCTTTTGGTAATTACTCAGAAGCTTCCTGCACCAGTACATCGACCAGTGCGGGGATGGTGTAATCTTCGGGCTGGATATCCGGCTCATAACCGAACCCTTCGAGGGTCTTGGCGGTGATGGGTCCGATGCAAGCGATTTTCACACTCTCTTTGTATTTGTGGAAAACTTCCGGCTCAATGAGGTTGAAGAAGTTTTCAACTGTGCTGGAGCTGGTGAAAGTCAGGTAATCGATCTTTCCGGCTTCGAGAGCCTCGGCAATGGGACCGGGATCGTTCTCGGAAAGTCCGGTCTCGTAGACGGGCAGGATCTTAACTTCTGCTCCGGCCTTGCGCAGCTCTTCGGGCAGCACTTCGCGGGCGATCTTGGCGCGCGGGATGAGCACCTTCTTGCCTTTGATGCCCTTTTCGAGCAGTCCGGCAACCACGCCCTCGGCAACGTACTTCTCAGGTACGAAATCAGGCTTGATGCCTTTTTCGACCAACGCGTCAGCAGTGGCGGGTCCGATGGCGGCGATTTCGATTCCGGCAAAAGCGCGGGCGTCGAGACCTGCTTCGTCCATCTGCTTGAAGAAATGTTTTACACCGTTCACGGAAGTGAAGATCAGCCAATCCCAACTGGACAGACCTTTGATCTCAGCCTGAACGTCGGAGTAGTCGGCAACAGGTTCGATGTTGATGGTCGGGAACTCGTGTACGCAGGCACCGAGTTTGCCGAGAGTGGAAACAAGGCCGCTGGCCTGTTCACGGGCGCGGGTAACAACCACGCCCTTGCCGAGCAGGGGCTTTTTCTCAAACCATGCCAGCTTATCGTGCAGGGAGCAGACACCGCCAACAACAATGATGGATGGAGCTTTGAACTTGCGCTCTTTTGCTTCCTCAGCAACATTTTCAAGTGTGGAAACGAAAGACTGCTGGTTACAGCGGGTCCCCCAACGCACAAGAGCGACCGGGGTTTCGGGATCGCGACCATTCTTGATCAGGTTCTCCGCGATCATGGGCAGATTTTTCACGCCCATGTAGAAAACGAGGGTGCTGGTGGATTTGGCGTACACAGCCCAGTTATGACCGGTCTTTTCCTTGGTGGGATCTTCGTGTCCGGTAATGAAGCATACGGAGGTGGTGAAATCGCGGTGGGTCACCGGGATACCCGCGTAAGCAGGAGCAGCAACACCTGCGGTGATACCGGGAATGACTTCAAAGTCGATTCCGGCTTCGACCAGCTCTTCAGCTTCTTCGCCGCCGCGACCGAAAACATAGGGATCGCCGCCTTTGAGACGGGCAATTACTTTGCCTTCGTTGGCTTTTTCAACGATAAGCTCGTTGATTTTATCCTGCGGCAGGGTGTGGTCGCCGCCTTTTTTACCTACGTACAAAATCTCGCAATCAGATTTGCAGTAGTTCAGAAATTCGATATTTGCCAGATAGTCGTAGATAAGTACATCTGCGGTTTCCAGCACTTCCTTAGCTTTAACAGTCAGCAGACCGGGATCACCGGGACCCGCACCAATCAAGTATACCAAACCCATATATCCACCCTCTCTAGTTAAAGGCAATTTTGATACGCTTCGCGTTTTGACGAAAGGATTTCGCCTCCGGCGGCCAAAGAACCCTTTTGGAAAAGGGTTCTCTGGACTCTCCTAAAACTTTCATTAAGCTTCGCTGCTAGCAACGGCGAAGCCTTACTAAAACGTTTTGGGATTCTTAAACCCTTTTGGAAAAGGGTTTAAGGCCCCCGGCAGGGCCGCCGGAGGCTATAAACTATTCCATGACACTGACGAGACGATCTTTCAGCTCGGTCAGCTTTGCTTTCTTATCGTTGATCTCTTCCAGACGGGCTTTTTCCTTCTCAACAACTGCTGCGGGAGCGTTGCTGACAAAGCCTTTGTTGGAGAGTTTCTTTTCTATCACTGTGAGATCTTTGTCCAGCTTGGCGAATTCCTTGTCCAGACGGGCAAGCTCGGACTCGAAATCCACTGCGCCTGCCAACGGTACAAAGAGTTCGTTACCCTGTACAACTGCGGTACCGGATGCGCTGGGACCTTCTGCGTCAGGACCTGCGGTTACGCTGTCCAGACGGGCCAGAGCCTTGAACAGATCAATGTTGTCATTGATCAGCGCGGCAGACTTGTCATCGACAGTGCGTACGATGAGCTCCAGCTTCTTGGAAGGAGCAATGATCAGCTCGGTACGGATGTTACGTACAGCGGAAACAAGACCCTGAAAAAGTTCCATATCTTCGATGGCTTTTTCATTGCGGCAGTTGTCGCGCTTTTCGGGGTAGGCAACAGTTGCAATGTCGCCGTTCTCAATGCCGGGCAGTACGGACCAGATTTCCTGAGTTACAAAAGGCATGGTCGGGTGCAGCAGGACCATGGTCTCAGAAAGAACGGTCCAGAGTACCTTGAGAGTTGCGTCCTTGCGGGTAGCATCGTCGCTGTAAAGGTCCGGCTTAATCATTTCCAGATACCAGTCGCAGAACTCGTTCCAGATAAATCTGTACATGGTCTGGGCCACTTCGTTGAAGCGGTAGGCTTCCACTGCCTCACGCATGGTGTCCTTAACTTCTTCAAGGCGGTGCAGAATCCACTCGTTGGCGAGGCCTGTTGCATCATCGAGAGATGCTTCGGGTTTCTTGCCGTCGAGGTTCATGAGCGCGAAACGTGCGGAGTTCCAGATTTTGTTAACAAAGTTGCGGTAACCGTCAATGCGCTGCTCGGAAAGCTTGATATCGCGGCCCATGGCAGCAAAAGAAGTCAGGGTGAAACGCAGGGCGTCAGTACCGTACTTGTCGGACATTTCCAGCGGATCAATAACGTTTCCGGTGGACTTGGACATCTTCTTGCCATGCTCATCACGCACAAGGGCGTGGATGTAAACATGATGGAAAGGAATTTGATCCTGAAAATGGATACCCATCATCATCATGCGTGCAACCCAGAAAAACAGGATGTCAAACCCGGTGATCAGCACAGATGTGGGGTAATACTTGGCCAGTTCAGGAGTCTCATCAGGCCAGCCCAGTGTGGAGAAAGGCCAGAGAGCGGAAGAAAACCAGGTATCCAAAACGTCTTCTTCCTGAATAAGCTTGGAAGAACCGCACTTGGAACATTTGGTGGGATCGTCATTGGAAACAATAAGTTCTCCGCATTCTTCACAGGTCCAAGCCGGGATGCGGTGTCCCCACCAGATCTGACGGGAGATACACCAGTCGCGGATGTTGTCCAGCCACTCGTAGTATACCTTTTCCCAGTTGTTGGGGAAAATCTTGGTTTCGGAAGGCACAGCGGCGCGGGCTTTTTCAGCCAGCGGCTTCATGGCCACAAACCACTGTTCAGAAACATGCGGTTCGATGACGGACTTACAGCGGTAACACTCACCAACGGAATGCTCATGGTCCTCGATGGAAATGAGGTAACCTTCAGCCTTGAGGTCCTCGACGATTACCTTGCGCAGATCATCCTTGAACATGCCACGGTATTTTTCAGGACCGTTCTCATTGATGTTGCCGTCTTCATCAAACACGGAAAGAACTTCGAGGTTGTGTTTGCGGCCCAGTTCCCAGTCATTCATGTCGTGGGCGGGGGTAACTTTCAGGGCACCGGTACCGAATTCCATGTCTACGTAGGAATCACCGATGATGGGCAGCTCGCGGCCTACGATGGGCAGGATGGCGGTCTTGCCGATGAGGTGCTTGAAGCGGTCATCTTCGGGGTTAACGCAGATGGCGGTATCGCCGAGCATGGTTTCGGGACGGGTGGTGGCAATGATCAGTTCGCCGGAGCCGTCGGAAAGTTTGTACTTGATGTTGTAGAAATGGCCCGGTTTGGGGGAATGTTCCACTTCATCGTCAGCAAGCGCGGTATGGCAGCGGTTACACCAGTTGATGATGTAGTTGCCCTTGTAAATGAGGCCTTCTTCGTAAAGCTTTACGAAAACCTTGCGGACAGCCTTGGCGCGCTGCTCGTCAAAGGTGAAACATTCGCGATCCCAGTCAACGGATGCGCCCATGCGGCGGATCTGCTTGAGGATGTGACCGCCCTTTTCTTCCTTCCATTCCCAGACGCGCTCGATAAATTTTTCACGGCCGAGATCGTCACGGGTCTTGCCTTCGGTCTTCAGCTGACGCTCAACAACGTTCTGGGTGGCGATACCCGCGTGGTCGGTGCCGGGAACCCAGAGAACGTTCTTGCCCTGCTGGCGCTGGTAGCGGCAGAGGATATCCTGAAGGGTGAGGTTCAGGGCATGGCCCATATGCAGCACACCGGTAACGTTGGGCGGCGGAATCACGATAGAGTAAGGATCGCCGTCTGCTTCGGGATCGGGGGTGAAAGTTTTATTTTCTTCCCAGTGGTCAAGCCACTTTTTTTCTACATCCCAAGGTTCATAACCTTTGGGGAGGTTTGATTCCGCCATGTAAGGACTCCTGTCTAAATATAAATTCTTAAGCAAAAAGATACGTAGCGGGTCACCGTAATCCGGCTTCCCGATGCGCATAGGATTGCTAAGTTGGTTTCATAATAATATTTTTTGAAAAAGATGTGCTTTGCCTGCCCTGATTTTCCGTGTATTTACGGGACAGGGGTCAGAAGCAAAACACTCGCCTCGTCAACTTGCGCTACACACACTTATAAAGAGACACGAACATGTCAAGTATCTATATACTATGGGATGACTCCCACATCTGGGGGCTGCTGATCAAAAGAGCCCTCGAAGCATGGAACATCGACCACGAATTAGTGCGTGGGCATCAAATAGCGCAAGGACTGCTTTCAGGCAAGCCTCCGGCAGCACTTATCGTTCCCGGTGGCTGGGCAAAAGGCAAAGCCATGCATCTGGGCGGACCGGGAATCCTTGAAATCCAAAAATATGTCGGTGAAGGCGGCAACTATCTCGGTTTTTGCGGCGGCGCGGGACTCGGGCTTTCCGATGCCGGAGGCTTAGGCTTAAGCTGCTGGCATCGCAAAGGATTCGAAAACAGGCTGCATCATTTTTTAAGCGGACACATCAATGTTAAGCTGGACCAGTCCAGTCCGCTGGTCCCGGACAGCCTTGGAGAAAGCGCACTGATTCCGGTCTGGTGGCCGGGGCAGTTTTCTCCCAGCAAGTGCGACTCAACCAGTGCACTGGGCCGTTACCGCGAACCGGGCAATGACTTCTGGGTCGCCGACCTGTGCATCAGTTCCCTCCCTGAAGGAACCCTCAACGATTGGCGCAACATGTACGGGATTTCGCTTTTGCCTGGATTCCTGCATAACCGTCCTGCGGTTATTACCGGGCAAACCGGGAAAGGTAATTTCATCCTCAGCTATCCGCATCTTGAAACCCCGGCCTCAGCCGAGGCCAACATATGGCTCTCACACATCCTGGACCACATGTTAGGGCAGGAAGCACAAAACCGACCGACTCTCCCGGCATGGGAGCTGGCTGATACTCCCACAAAATGGAATGACCCGGACCTTGTCGCTGTACGCAAATCCATTGAAAAAATCATCGCCACCGGACAGGGCCACTTTCTGCTTTTCTGGCGCAACCCATGGCTGCTGGGCTGGAGACGGGGAATCCCCGGAGCAGCTCTAAACAGCTTATATGCACTTATCTGTAAAGTAACATCACATGAGCCTGATGATGCTTCCATTAAACAATGGAACTCCTGCAAAGATGAATTTATGAAATACATGGAGGTCTTTGAGGAAGGAGTAACCGGATATTTATTAGCGGAACGTTTTGCTATGACTATGCGCACTCTTGAACCGGATACGATCTTTCCCAAGGCATTGCAGGAGCAGCGCAACGGACTTTTCGGTCCTCCTCCCGGAGCTGGTGGAATATACGCAAAGCTTCTTTCCATATTGGAAGAATTAGTCTGGGTAATGCATAAAGCAGAATAAACAAAATGCCGAATAAGCACCTATCAGTAATATTTGAACATTACCGTAATCTAATATAGAGTTGATTTGCATATAATTATTTTTTCCAATTCCGGCACAACGGCAAACGCCGCATACACGGGTAACATAATCCATGACTGACCAAGCGACATCTGCACGGGGAGCAGACCTTCGCAACAAGCGTGATGACACTGTTGTTGATAACAGCAATGCTGTGCTGGAATTCAAAGTTACCCCAGATAAAATGGCGGCCTTCATATCCTCCTACACCCCGGCGGAAGGAAACGGAAAGACTCTATCATTAGAGCTGATGCAGTCCGAGCTGGAACGTTCCGGCATAGGCGGAGAACTGGACCACGATGGAGCCATGTTCGCCCTCAAAAGAGCCGGGGAAGGGAAAAGTATTCTCAATGTAGCCCTTGTGCGGGCTCTTTATCCGCAAAACGCTGAAGACGGTCAGATCATAACCGATGCAGATCTTAACTTTCCGGTGCTTCCGGGAATGGAATTCGGAAAACTCAGCAAAGCATTGCCCGCCTCTCCCGGTAAAAATCTGGACGGAGAGGAAATCCCGGCAGAAGACACCCATACTCCCAAGCCCATCACTCTCGCTGACGCAGAGGACCGCAACTGCACCCTTGATCCGGAAAGTGGAAAACTGGTCGCCAGCACATACGGATTAGTAAAAATCAAAGACCAGCAGGTCATGGTTGAACCGCTCATCAAGGTTTCTGCCAACATGATGAAGGTTTCCACCAAACTCTTCCCCCGTAACTGCTTTGGACTCAGGTATGACCTCGGTGCCCTTGAACCGGCTCTTGAGGCAATGGAAATTTCACGCCCTCTGCAACATGTTGTGGGGCAGACAGCCATAAAAAAAGCCCGCGAAACAGGTGCGGCTCAAGAAGCGGTCATCGTGTACGGAACAGAACCGGTCCCCGGTCGGGACGGATATTTTGAATACGCCCGTGAAGATCAAGTCTCCAGCTCCATCGGTACCACCGGAGAAGATGACCGTGTTGATTTTAAGGACCGTGGGGTTCATCCCATGGTCAGCCCCGGAGACATTATCGGCAAAATCCACCCTCCGGTGGAAGGTAAAGCCGGGGAAGATGTCTACGGCAGGTTAACTCCCCCTCCCGGCGGCAATCCCCTTGAAATAAAAACCGGTGCGCACGTAGCCCCCATGCCGGACGGCATTACCTACAAAGCCACAGCCACCGGGATTGTCCATTTTCAGGACAACACCCTTGCAATCAAAGATGTGCTGGAAACAAAGGGTGATGTGAACTACTCCACCGGAAACATCAAGCTGGAGAAAGGATCGGCACATGTAAATGGCTCCATCAGAGAAGGCTTTACTGTGGAGGCCCCCGCTCATATTGTAGTCAAGGAATCCATTGAAGGAGCTGACGTTACCGCCGGAGGAGATATTGAAATCAAAGGCGGGCTGGTCATGTCCGGAAAAGGGCTGGTCAAGGCTGAAGGCACCATAACAGCCCAATTCGCCTCCAATGCCCGTATCGAATGCGGGGATGAAATCATCATCAAGCATGAAATGAGCAATTGCATGGTCCGCTGTAAAGGTCCTGTGAGCGCTCTTGGCGGTAAGGGTATTATTCAGGGGGGGGTTGTCAGCTCTAATGTCAGCATTGAAGCCAATGAAATCGGCTCGGAAATCGGCGTAAAAACTGTAGTAGGCATCAGTGCAAAACAGACAATCAACAGAAAACTGATCAAAGAAAGGGACGATTTGCGGGCGCGGTTGCTGAAAATCAATTCCACCATCGGGCAAGGGGACAACGAATCCATCCTCAAATCCACCCCTGCGGCCAAGCAGGAACAGATGAAGCAGATTCTCATACTTCGCGGACGCATCAAGCTCAAACTTAAGGAAATCCGCAAGCAACTTTCCAAGGAACTTAACGATTACTATAAGTCCCTTGAACAGCTTTCAATCCGGGTCCACCGCAAAATTCACCCCGGCGTAGAAATAAAGATCGGCGGCAAAACCGTGCAGATCAGCAAACCTACTCCAAGGATGAAATTCCGCTTTGATGCTGAGGAGCGGACCATTATTGCTGCTAAATTTTGATCACCCTTTAGTGGAAACAAGCCGTCCGGTATCGTCGGCAGGCTCATCAAAATCGAAATCAAAACTGTCTTCAAAAGTATCGACCAGTTCCTTTTTCACTTCCAGTTCCAGCTCAGTACGCGGTGAAGGTTCAGGCAGCCAAGGTCCGGGCAATGATGTTTCCGGAATCAGGTAGGAGCTGACTTTGTTCTCAATCACCTCATCATTCACTTCCTGCCAGCGGGTAAACAGACCTTCCTCTTCATCTTCCAGCAATTCGCGGACCTTCTCAGGGTCAGCCAGCAAGGCATCGTAGAAAGTATCTGAATCAAACCAGAGCAACCTATCTTCTTCCGCTTCCTTGAGGCCTATCCATTCCAGATCAACCGCATTATCAGTGACCGGGTCACGCCATAGATCAGCAAAGCCTTCACGAAAAAGATCCTCAGCAGGAAGGATGGATTTACGCAGGTCGTTGTATCCGTCAGTGATCAAACCGACATTCTTCTCCATCTCAGCGACCGCATCAACCACCCGTAAGGGCAGGCTCTCCCCGAAATTTCCATCAAGCTCTACTGTAACCCTCCCCCGATCAAGGGCGAACTCACCGGGAGCACGCACTTCGGTGTAGCCGTTGACGGTCAGCTGAGCGTCTCCCCCCGGATGGGCAGTAACATTCAGGCCCAGCACATCAAGCCCGGAACCGGGTTCCAACTCCAGCCGTTCCCCGATCTTGGGATTGACCGCAGTTATGCTCACCGCCTTACCGTCAATCAGATAGTAATCGTCCCCGGTGTAAACAGGGGAAACCAGCTTGGCATCAACCACTTCAGCACTGATTTTATCTGACGTTGAGGCTGCGGAGTTGGCAATACGGCTCAAAACCGTATCCCATGTTTCCCCATCTTCAACATAGAAATCGATGGTCCCGGACTCGGCACCGATGGTGTAGTCAATGGAATGATCCCCGGCAGTCAGGGTTGTTTCGGCATTGATATCAAAAGACTTACTCAGGAATTGTGACGGACCTCCGGCAACGGCATTGGAAAGATCATAACGGCCCTCTTCTGCCGGACCGATGGGCAGTTGCGTGGCGTAAAGTTTCAGGTTGGAAATAAGATGTCCGCTACTGTCACTGAAAGAAAGCTTGTTGGCAGCATCCAGTGCCTGCGTGCTGTCACCGCGATTCTCTTCGGTAACCACATAAGCTGTATTTACGGAAAAAGCTAAAGCCGAACCAGTGCCCAGCAGATCATCCGGGTTGGAACCGACTGCATTCTGTTTAAAAATACGGGCCTGCACAGGCAAGGAACTGTCATTGACCACATCGCGGACCGCTTCAAGCAATTCGTCATTGGTCATGCCATCGCTGACCTCAACTTCAAGCTGTTTTGAAGCTGACCCCAAAGCCATATCAAATTTATACGTCCCGGCTGTGAGGGAGGTTTCTGTTTCGCCGCTGAAACCACGCGAATAATAGCGGTAGTAACGCTGGAAATCGTCTTTGTGAGTAAGGGATGAAGAAATATTTTTATCAAGGAAGGGGTCATTGACTACAAGGCGGGAACTGCTCAGACCGAAACCCTGATCAGGCCAGCGGAAAGCTGCAAGGGTCTCGCTTAAGGATTTAACCCTGGACTGCACTTCCATGGCCACGGAAGGCGCGGTTAATTCATATTTATTCTTGAGCGCGGCACGGCTGAACCGTTCTTCCCAGTACGATCCCGGAAAGACTCGTTGCAGTGAATCAGACTTATCCGTCGATTCCGCTATTCTGAGCTTGGTTCCGTCCAGTGTCAGTTCCGCCACAACCCGTTTCTCCATAGTAAACACCGGCCATGCACAACCCCTGTGCTGGAGCTGTGGCCGGAGCCATAGTTCTGTCCTTTATCTGTAATAATGATCGGACAGTTTCGGGTTCGGCTTTACCCCGCCCTATGCGCACAAGACAGCCGACCATGTTGCGAACCATCTGTTTAAGAAAACCTGAACCGCAGACTTCAAGAATCATCTCCTGCTCGGTCTGACCGGGATAACGCTTAAAATCATGGATAGTACGAATAGTGGACTTGATCACAGTGCCGGTATTCTGGAAGGATGAAAAATCGTGCTCACCCAAAAAAAGCTGCATCCCCTGATCAAGAGCGGAAAAATCAAGAGGACCGCATTTCCAGACATAATGCCTGCGCCACGGCAGAAAGAAGCTGTTTTCCAGCCACAAGGTGTAAGTGTAGGTCTTGCGGATAGCACTATAACGGGAATGAAACTCGGAAGAAACAAGCTCTACGTTCAACACGGTGACATCGTCAGGCAGCAGGGAATTGAGTGCCCGCTGCCAATTCACTGCAGCAAAGCTTTCATCCACATCAAAATGGGCGACCTGTCCAAGGGCATGCACGCCGCTGTCAGTACGTCCGGAACCATGAACCCGCACAGGGGTTCCGGTGACGCGTATTATGGCTTTTTCCAGCACGCCCTGCACAGTGCGCAGCCTGGGCTGCAACTGCCAGCCGCAAAAATTGGTGCCGTCATAGGCAAGGGTAAGTTTGATTCTTTTCAATTTCAAAAAATATTATTCGTCAAGAGGAGTCTGTAACTTGGTGAGTTCTTCGGAAAGTTTGGCTGCTTTCTTGGGTGTCACAAAACCGAGGATTGCCCCGGCACTGCGGCCGCGCATGCCTGACAAAATCTTGACAGCAAGATCAGTATCAAGGGACTCAATGACCTGAGCTGCCTGCTTGGCTTTCATGGCGGTATATACGCCCACCAGATGCTTGATCTTCTTATCTTTAAGTACATCAGCATCGGCTATCATTTTCTTAAGCCTCTTCTCAAGGCTATTCAATTCGGCAAGTTTCTTATCCAGATTCTGCTCAAGGGTACGCAGAGAGCGTTCCTTGCGGGCCAATTCATCTTCCTTGGCCTTGAGAGCCTTCCAGTCTGCTTCGGGCATGTTGGAAGGCTTGGAAGCTTTGGCAGCGGGCTTGGCTGTATCCTTGGCCTGCACTTCTGCGGCAATGGCCTGCGGAGGAGTGACAACATTACGTACAACATTGCTATCCACCACAGCCTCCACAACCTGCTGTACTTCCTTGGAAGGCTTGGTGATATCAAAACCCAGCGACCCGATAAGGGAAAGCTTAAAAAGTGCCAGTAAAATCAGGCAGACAAGTATTTTAGAAATTTTCAGGTTTGAAGCGAATCGTTGCCATTTCGTCGAACTCTTTTTGTTCTTTGAGATTTTCTTCTTCATGATATTTCTTCGCCTGATTTTCTTTTAGCTTTTCGAGCAATTTACGATCTTTTGACTTATTAACAGCATCTGCACGACATTTTTGCAAGTTAAGGGCCAACTGCTTAAGCCGGTTCTGGGCAGAATGAAGATCCTCTTTGAGAGCCACATCATACTGCTGCCAGAGCCACATGTCATTGGCGGATAAATTGTCGTATTTCTTCTTCTGGTGGGCGACGATCAACTCTTCAACAGCCCAGAGTTTTTTCTTCTGTTCCTGATGCAGACGCAGGGCTTGCGCAAGGGCAAGCCGGGCCTGCTCTTCTGCCTGTTCCCTGAACTCAAGGACTTTCTCAAGCTTAAAAACAAAAGGCTTGGGCATATTATGATTTGATCATCATGAAGGCTATTTCTTTTCTTCAGGCTTTCCGGCCAGTCCGCAATATCCTTTATCACCGTCAGCGAACCGCCACATCATACACATGGTGCCCTGACAAAACTTCATTTTGTCATCACTGGTCATCAGATAGGGACAATATTTAAACTTAGCCTCATTTTCAGAATAGAGCATGAAAACCTCTTTGCTAGTTGGAAACGACCTTTTCGTAAATCAGGCACTGCTTACCCATAGCCTGCTTGACGTACTCCTTGACCAGAACGCCGATACGCTCCTCACGGGTAAACTTGTCAGCGTATTTGCCGTGCTCGTACACTTCGGGAAACTCATCAGACAAAACCGGATGCTCAGCGGCCATATGCTCAATCTGCTTGGAGTATTCGGAAATATAATGATCAATATCCTGATCGGACATCCCTTCGATTTCCTTAACCTTTTCAGCAAAAGCAGCAGGTTCAGGAAGATCATTTGATTCCATAAGGGCTAAAAAAGCACGTCCGAAACGCTGGCTGCCTTCAAAAATATGTTTGGGACGAACCACATTCAATCCGGCCCAACCGGCACGCAACCACTTGAAGAGATAACATACGGTCTGTTCGGGATTATTTTTATCCTGAACATAGAGGTTAACTGCCATGGAACCATACATAAAAGTATCCATCCAGCCCATGCCCCCTGTGGTCAGGCCGGGAATTCCGCTATAGAAATAATTCCACTGGCTGTCATCCACCACCAGACCTTTCATCCCCACGCTGGACTTATCAAGCTGCTTGGAAACGGACAAAAACACATCACGTCCTTCAAACTTAAGCAGCACCAGCAAGCGATTCAAATCGTAACGGTAGTATGCTCCGCCAAAAGAATCCGGGGTATTGACTTCAAACTCTTTGCCCCGCCAGACTTTCGGGATATCGCAGTCATCAATATATTTCCACGGCTGTGCCTTCTCGGTGTAGAACTGGCTGTCAGGATGCCAACCGCTGATCCTGATAACCGAAGGATAAAGAGCGTAGTTGGGAATTTCCGGATTATAGGTATATTCAAGAATCCTTTTCAGTCCGGCATTAACCTGCATACGCATTGCCGCACCATTGGAGGAGTCACGCTTGGGCAATTTGATAATTTTATCTGTTGCCGGAGCATCATCCACATATTTGATCAAAGCGTTGATTTTAGCAGCGTCAAGACTGGAACCCTTGCCAGCCATAAAATCAAACAGGTAATCAAGACCTGCATCAACCTGCTTCGGAAGAGTAACTTTCTTATCCTTATCTTTATCCCCGAAAGAAGTGGAACACTCCCCCTCACCTGTCATAAGGACAAAAGGCACCACGGCTACCATAGCAACGATAAAAGCACGAAATAATAGTCTAAAAAAATTCGAACCCATAAAAAATTTCATATATTTTATTCACCTTCCCGCCTGTTTGCGGCGAGTTTTTATCTCATTTCTGTACTCTCTATTTATTCACTAATCCGCATCTTGGCAAGCTCGGCGTTTAGCCGGGAACCTGCATAGCTACGGGGCTGAACAAACATGCGGCCTATCTTTCTGATTAGCAAGATAAGTACCCTTTGTGAGTTCATGCATAATTCAAAGTGCGTATGCATAGAAGCTGGACTTGCCAGCCAAGACTGAAAAGGTCAACTGTCCGTAATCCGTCAACACCAAGAAGGCTGGAGCGGAACAGAGTCCACCCCAGCCTTGTTAATTACTATCAACCTACTATTGTTATGAATTTTTCAAATCATCAATCAAATTGTTGAGCATATTGGAGAGTTCAGCAAGATTAGACATGGCTTCCGCTGATTGCTCCATGGCATTAAAGTTCTCATCCGCAATGCGATTGATTTCCGAGGTGGACATATTGATTTCCTCTGAAGCGGCACTCTGCTGCTCCGCTGCAGTGGCAATGGAACGAACCTGCTCCGCTACCAGTTCAATAATTTCCAGTATGGATTTCAAAGCATCCCCGGCTTCATTTACCAGCGTTGTTGTGGAATCCACCATCTCGGTTGTCTCGGTCATGGTAGTAATGGAATTCCTTGAAGACTGCTGAATAGAACCAATGGCGTCACCCACTTCTGAAGTCGCGCTTACGGTCTTTTCTGCCAGCTTGCGGACCTCATCGGCGACAACCGCAAAACCGCGTCCGGCTTCACCGGCACGGGCCGCTTCAATGGCTGCGTTAAGGGCCAGCAGGTTGGTCTGATCCGCAATGTCGGTAATCACGCTCATGACACTGCTGATAGACTCGGCTTTCTCACCCAGCTGCCCCATTTCTGAGCCCAGTTTTGCAGATTCACTTTTAAGATTGCTGACCGCAGTCACAACCTTATCAACAATATCCGAACCGTGGACAGCTTCACTTCTGGCCCGTTCAGCTTCTTCGGAGCTTCGAGCGGCATTCGCGGCAACTTCCAGTACGGTGGCGTTCATCTCTTCCATAGCCGTGGCATTTTCTGAAGCACGCTCGCGCTGCATTTCCGAACCACGCATAGATTCTTCCACGTTGGCGGAAAGCTGGGTGGAGGAAGATGAAATCCGTTCCACAATTTCCTCAAGCTGTCCTGCGGCCTGCATCATGCCGTCACGCTTGGCTGTTTCAGCTTTGCGAGTTGCTTCCTCAGCTGTGCCGAGAGCTTCCTCAGCCTGCACGGTTTTAACTTCAGCCTCGCGGGTCTTTTCATCGGCAAGGGAAATTGTTTCAACCAATTCCCCGGTCATGGATTGCAAATTATCTAAAAGATCGCGCAACTCTGCTTTGTAGGAAACATCTTCGGGCTTGGCTTCATAGTTGCCCGCGGCAATCTGCTTGGCGAATTCACCCATGGCATGAATGGGGCGTACAAGTCTGGAATTAACCAATAAAGCCCCAAGCAATCCAAAAACTATAGCTGCAACAGCGGCAATACCAAACATGGTGATATTGGCCTCTTTAGACGCAGCATAAATCTCTGCATGAGGAATAAAAGCAATCATGGTCCAACCGGTCTCTTTGGAGCGGTACACTTCAGCTGAAAATTTAGCCCCATTAAATTCCAAATCTCCAAGCCAGTCTGTTTTGGCGTAATAGGCCGCTTTAAGCGCAGGATTATCCAAATCATCAATTTTTTTGAAATTATTATCCGGAGTTTTAGGATCTGCCAGGATAGTTCCATCTCCCTGCACCAGAACTACAAAACCGGTTTCACCTATATTAAGGTTATTGATAATCTTGGTCAGATCACCGAGGGAGATATCAACAGCAGACACGCCTATAAAATTTCCACTATTATTCCTGATTTTGGTTACTACCCCGATGTTGGGGAAACCTTCTGTTGTAATGTAGGCGGAAAGGTTAATTGATTCAGTGGGCGCATTTTTACCCTGCTTATACCATGGCCGTACACGCGGATCATAATTATTCTTTAAAGTATCTGTACCGTCCTGTGTATACCCGCCATCCTCAAACCCCATGTAGACGTATGCAAAAGCCGGGTTGGCTTTCATCAGCTTATTCGCCAGACGGTTGACCGCTATCTCTGACTGGTCAGTGGCGTACTGGGCAGGCTTACTTGGTCCGTCAAGCTCAAAATATTTTGTCCATTTACCCATGGCATTCTTGGTTTCATCAAGACTGGCCACAAACCTGCTTACGTTTTCTGCCTTTTTCAGAATCTCCGAAATATAATTATTAATCAGTTTCAGTTCCTGACTGGCTGTTTTTCTGTACGAATCCTCAGCTGTGCTGTCGAACTGCATGGAAACAGTCAACATTACAACTAACACCGAGATAATCATCGGTATAACAATAGCCAAAATCATCCGTGTTCTAATTTTCACAGTAGCACCCCTTTTTTTAAAACTGCTGGAACAATGGATATTCAGTATAAATTAAACATAATAGATCATATTTGTCCATAAAATCAGCAAATAGACGATTACTACTTCTCAAAAAAAAGACGCCCCTAAAGGCGTCTCAACAAAAATCTCATATGGAAATCTAAAATCATTCAATCATAATACACTCAACCGGACAGGTATCAATTGATTCTGCTACACACTCAAGATCAACTGCTTCTTCTTTAATCACCTCAGCCTTTTCCCCATCTGAATCAAGGGCAAAGACTTCCGGGCAAAGCTCAACACAGGTTTCGCAACCAATACATTCGTCCTGATCAATCACTACTTTTTTAGCCATAATCTGCCTCCAGATTTTTGGATAAGAATTACTGCTTTTATTTTGAAAACAACTTAAACATAAAGAGGATCTTTTGTACAAGCTTTTTACTTATCTGAAATAATTCTACCGAAACTCAAACAGAACTAATTAACAAAATCCTTGTTATGAAAATTATTCAATATTTTCTCATAGGTCCAGTTTTCCCTGATGACCTTAATTCCTTTATTCAACTTACGCAAAAAATAATCCCCACTGCCTGCTTTACGGGAAAACAAAGCAATCATTGGCTCCGGTTCAATACGTGTCCACACTTCTCCAATATCATATTTGTAATCAGCAAATTCCATATCAATAATATAGTTACCGACCACTGAATTCTCCAGCATAAAATCTATATATCCTTTGCGCAGCATTTTTACCCCGGTGGAATAATTATCTAAGATTTCAACAGTCAATCCCTGCTCCTGCAAATATCCACGGGGGACTCCAATACGATACTTTTTCAATTCATCAAGATTGTTCCATATCAAACCGGAAGGAAATTTTTCTTTTAAAAAAAGAAAGAGAGTTTGTGTTCTAAAATCGAAAAGAATCACATTGCTACGTATTTATCCAAAATTTTTTCTGACCAAGGAACTGAACATATCGCCATGCCACTTTTAATCATATAAAGAACCCGCTTCCACGGATAAAACTTATATCGACACTTAACTCCTTCCACTCGAAAAGCCTCAGTTACAATCTCGGCACAAAGTCCATTGGCAGGCAAATTCCGGCCTGTATACGGAGGCCATTCCCCAGTGGCAATAGTCACCACCTGCTCTGCCGAAACTGGTCGAACCGCACAAACGAATAGCAGCATACCTAAAACTAATACAGCCCAACCATTAAACACTGGTTTCAAATTTTTTATAGACATCTCGATCTCACTTTAATCAACTAATCCAAAGCATGCTTTTTCAATATTTCGTCGTATATTCCGTTAGCTTTGATTTTTGCAAGTCCGCTGTCAAACCGCTCGATAAGTGCCTTTCCATCGGGATTTTTCTTTGAAACAAGCAGATAGACAGGTTCACTTTTCAATGGAGCCTGGTTCTCTCCAAATTCATGTTCTCGGCCGGGCATAAGAACACTTATTAAATAATTACCAACCACGGAATCTTCAGTCATCAAATCAATATAGCCTCTCATCAACATCATAATTCCATTAGAAGAATTGTTGATAAGCTGCGTGTTCAACCCCATTTCAGTTAGCTGGCTTCCATAAAAATATCCCCTACAAATACCTATTCTGTACTTCATCAATTCATCAAGGTTCTTGTAGCTTATTCCATCAGGAAATTTTTCCTTATAATAAAAGAATGAATATTTTTGACTATGTAACGGACTTGAAAACAAAGCGTAAGCTGCTGTTTCGTTGCGCCTAACCCACGGGAAAGACCCTTCGACTTCCCCTCGTTGAAAGCTAAGAATGGCCCGTTTCCATGGATAAAATTTAAGTTCTGTATTCATGTCCACAGCAGCAAAAGCAGCACCGACGATTTCGCTGCAAAGCCCACCACCTTGTACATATTCAGACGTATAAGGAGCCCATTCTCCGGTGGAAAGTAATACCTTTTCTTCGCCAGCACAGACAGGCTCACAAAGAAACAAAAGGATCAACGCAAGGTATAAAAATTTCCACAGAACCTTCCGCAATAACATACGCCCCTGCCTAAAATAATTCTTTAATGTTAGGAGCGAACATAACACGATAGAAAACTTTAGTCTAAAGGGTTTCCAAAGGGGATAACACGGGCTCTAGCCCAAAGAAAGGGGCGATAGAATCCCCCCATAACGCAAGAAAGCCCCCTTGAATTAACAAGGGGGCTTTGAAATAAAAGCTTGCGACGACCTACTTTCCCACTGGCTACCCAGCAGTATCATCGGCGATGGAGAGCTTAACTTCCGAGTTCGGAATGGGGTCGGGTGTGACCTCTCCTCAGTGGTCGCAAGCAAATTTTGCTTGCT